>NZ_LZJJ01000038.1:0-10291 GCF_001667625.1 Mycobacterium sp. E1715 | reverse complement strand
CAGCAGCCTGCTGGCCCGCGCCACCTCGCGCTGCAGCGGCGTCGCCTCGTGGTCGACGGTCCGCACCAGCCCGGCGATCTGACCGGTCTGGGTCGCCATCCCCGTCGCGGTCACCACCGCCCGCCCGACGCCCTTGGCGATCGCGGTGCCCTTGAACACCATGTCGGCCCTGTCGTCCCGATCCGCCGAGTCGGGCAGCGTCTGGGCGGCTTTGGGCACGGGTTCACTCAGGCCGGTCAGCGCGGCCTCGGACACCTCGAGGCCCGCGGCCCACAGCAGCCTCGCGTCCGCCGCCACCGCGTCGCCCTCGGCGAGCAGCAGGACGTCGCCGGGCTGGTGCGGACCGTCGACCACGAGGCGACGCCGCTGCAGCGCGAGGTGGCGCGGGCCAGCAGGCTGCTGGGCATCGCGGTGCTGGTGATCGCCGTCGTGGTGATCGCGACCATTCTCCTGGTCTTCGGCATCCACGGCGCTCACGACGTGGTGACGGCGGTGCTGCTGGGTGTCTCGCTGGCCGTGGCGGCCGTTCCGGAAGGCCTGCCCGCCATCATGTCGGTCGTGCTCGCGCTGGGGATGCGGCGGATGGCCGGCCGGAACGCCGTCGTCAAGGAACTGTCGTCCGCCGAGACCCTGGGCTCGGCATCGGTGGTGTGTTCGGGCAAGACCGGCACCCTGACGACCGGGGAGCTGACGATCGTGCGGGTCGTCACGCCCCTGGGCGAGGTGAAGGTCACCGGCGCCGGATACCGGCCCGAGGGTCGCCTGGAGCGCGACGGGGTCGCACTGCCCGAGGGCGACGACCTGTGGCGGCAGGCCGCGCTGGTGCTCGACGGGGGTGCTGCCGCCGGCGCGGCCACCCTGCGCGAGGAGGACGGCCGCTGGACGGTCCAGGGCGATCCCGTCGACGCGGCCTTCCTGGTGGCGCACCGCAAGCTCGACGACGGCTCGCGCCCGGCCCCGGCGCGCGTGACGACGGGCGACCCCGACGGGCTGCTCGACCGCTGCACCTACCTGCAGGCCGGCCGGCGGCTCGCCCCGCTCGACGAGTCGGCCAGGGCCACGATCCGGGGCGAGGCCGAGCGGCTCGCGCTGGACGCCCTGCACGCGGTGGCGGTCGCCTACCAGTCGGACGGAAACCTGGTCTACCTGGGCATGGTGGGCATCACCGATCCGCCGCGACCGGAGGCCGCGGCGGCGATCGCCGAGGCGCGCCGGGCGGGGGTGAGGGTCGTGATGATCACCGGCGACCACCCCCGGGTGGCGGCGCGCGTCGCCCGCAAGCTGGGCATCGAGGACAGGGAGGCGGCCGTGTCCGGCGCTCAACTGGCCACCCTGGACGACGAGCAGCTGCGGGAAACCGTGCGCCTGCACTCGCAGTTCACCCAGGTCGATCCGGCCGAGAAGCAGCGCATCATCGACGCCCTGCAGGCCGACCACGAGATCGTCGCCGTGACCGGGGAGGGGATCAACGACGCGCCCGCCCTGAAATCGGCCGACATCGGCATCGCCATGGGCCGCAGCGGCACCGACGTCGCCAGGGAGGCGGCGAACATGATCCTCGCCGACGACAACTTCGCGACCATCGTCCACGCCATTCGGGAGGGCCGGGGCATCTTCTCGAACATCAAGAAGACGCTGCGCTACCTGCTCTCCTCCAACATGGGCGAGATCTTCACCGTCTTCTTCGGCGTGGTGCTGGCCGGGGCGGTCGGCCTGGCGCGGGACCACTCCATCGCGCTGCCGCTGCTGGCCACGCAGATCCTCTGGATCAATCTGCTGACCGACGGCGCGCCGGCCCTGGCGCTGGGCGTGGACCCGCAGACCGAGGAGCTGATGAGCCGGCCGCCGCGCTCGGCGTCGGACCGGGTCATCGACGCGCGGATGTGGAACAACATCGTCGTGATCGGCGCGGCCGTGGCCGCCGCCACGCTGTTCACGATGCACCTCTACGCGCCAGACGGTCCCCTGCCGTCCTCCGTGGACACCGCCCGCACCGCGGGCTTCACCGTGCTGGTGATCGCGCAGCTGGTCAACACCATCAACGCCCGCTCGGAGACGACGACCGCGTTTCGCGGGTTCTTCGCCAACGGGTGGTTGTGGGCGGCGATCGGGTTGTCGGCGCTGCTGCAGGTGGCCGTCGTTCAGCTGCCCGCCCTCAACACCGCCTTCACCACCACGCCGTTGTCGGCGAGCCAGTGGCTGGTGTGCATCGGGATGGCCAGCACCGTCCTGTGGGTGAGCGAAATCCGCAAATTCATCCTGCGGTCATCAGGGTCGTGATCGCCTCGATGTCGGCCGGCCCGGGCAAACCCCAGTCGGGCTGGTAGCCCAGCAACTCGTTGACCTGCACCGTCTTCATGTCGATGTCGAGCAGTTCGATGGCCTCCAGCGGCACCAGCGCCGGATGGACGTAGCCGCAGGTGCGGGCCAGCTGGGCCAGTTCGAAACGCAGGGTGGCCAGGTAGTTGGCGCAGCGCACCGACTTCAGGTCCGGGTCGAGGCCGTGCTGCAGCCACGGCGACTGGGTGGCAACACCCGAGGGGCAGCGGCCGGTGTGGCAGCGCTGGGCCTGGATGCAGCCGATGGCGAACATCGCGGTGCGCCCGACGCTGACCATGTCGCAGCCGGTGGCCAGCGCCAGCAGCGCGTTCTCCGGGATGCCCAGCTTGCCCGACCCGACGAACACCACGTCGTGGTGCAGGCCGTGCTCGGCGAAGGCACGGTAGACCCGGGGGAGCGCCCACTTGAACGGCAGGGCGACGTGGTCGGTGAAGACCAGCGGGGCGGCGCCGGTGCCGCCCTCGCCGCCGTCGACGGTGACGAAGTCGACGCCGGTGCCGGTCCGGGCCATGCGCGCGGCCAGCTCACACCAGAACCGCTCTTCCCCCACCGCCGACTTGATGCCCACCGGCAGCCCGGTCGCGGCGGCGATGGTCTCCACCAGCTCCAGCAGCCCGTCGACGTCGCGGAACGCGGAGTGGCCGGCCGGGCTCTTGCAGTCCACCCCGGCCGGCACCCCGCGGATGGCGGCGATCTCGGGGGTGACCTTGGCGCCGGGCAGCACGCCGCCGAGGCCGGGCTTGGCGCCCTGGCTGAGCTTGATCTCGATGGCCCGGATCGCCGGCGTGGCCGCGACCCGGTCGACCAGCCGGGGCAGGCTGAACCGGCCGTCGTCGTCGCGGCAGCCGAAGTAGCCGGTGCCGACCTGCCAGACCAGGTCACCGCCGTTCAGGTGATACGGCGACACCCCGCCCTCGCCGGTGGTGTGCAGGGCGCCGGCCAGCGCCGCCCCCTTGTTCAGGGCGGTGATGGCCGCGCCGCCGAGCGCGCCGAAGCTCATCCCGGAGACGTTGACCACCGACGACGGACGGAAGGCCTTGGCGCGGCCCCGCGCGCCGCCGAGCACCTTCGCCGCCGGCAACGGAACGGCGGGGTCCGGGTGCTCGGGCGCGTCCGCCGGTGCCGCGACGGGAAACGCCGCGTGCTTGATGATCGGATAGTTGTGCACCCGTTCCAGGTCGTTGTCGGTGCCGAAGCCGAAGTACCGGTTGGCCAGCTTCGACGACGTGTACACCCAGCGCCGCTGGTCGCGGCTGAACGGCCGCTCGGCGTCGTTGTCGGTGACGATGTACTGGCGCAGCTCGGGGCCGACCGCCTCCAGGAGGAACCGCAGGTGCCCGATGATCGGGTAGTTGCGCAGGATCGTGTGCCGCCGCTGCAGCAGATCCCACCCCGTCAGCCCGGCCAGGCCACCGCCGACCACCGCGGCGACCGCGCGCGGCCTCAAGAATCGAAATTCGTGTAGACGCCCAGCACGTCACGGGCCGAGACGATGCCGACCAGCGCGCCGTCGCGCTCCACCAGCACGTGGCGGATGTAGCGGTCCATCATCCGCGCGGCGACCTGGTCCACCGAGGCCTCGGCGTCGCACCACACCAGTTTCGTGCTGGCCACCTCGGAGACCGGGGTGGTGGCGGGATTCCGCCCCGCGGCCACCGCCCGCACGATGTCGCGCTCGCTGACCAACGCGGCCGGCCGCGGGTCGTCGCCGATCACGATCGCGCCCACGTCGCAGGTCACCATGGCCCTGGCGACGTCGGCGATCGTGGCGTTGATGGGTACGCGTGCCACGGGGTCGCCGGTGATGGTGGCGATCGGGAGGGACCCCGTCGGAGAAATGTCAGTCACGTCCACCATGCTTGCCAGCCGGTGGCGGACCTTTCTAGTGACCTGAGTCCTCAATCCGCGTCCATCCGGCCCTAGCCGTCGCCGGGGCCTGGGATCAGGCTGGCACCCATGGGCGCTGTGGCACGTGAGCGGCTGGGCCGCTGGGTGGAGCCGGTGCTGGCCGCGGCGACCGTCGTCGCGTTGGCGGCCGGGGGGATCGCCTGGCTGGCGGGGGCGGCACGGGTCGCCGACGGCTGCTGGATCGCCGGCACGGTGGTGGCGGTGGTCCCCGCGGTGGTGTGGGTGCTGGCGGCGCTGCGCCGGGGCCGGTTCGGGGTCGACCTGATCGCGGTGTTGTCGTTGGTCGGCACGCTGCTGGTCGGCGAGTACCTCGCGGGCGCGCTGATCGCGGTGATGCTGGCCGGCGGGCGGGCGCTGGAGGCCGCCGCCGAGCGCCGCGCGTCCCACGACCTGCGGGCGCTGCTCGAACACGCGCCGAGGTTCGCCCGCCGCCGGGTGGGATCGGCGGTGGACGTCATCACGCTCGCGGACGTGGCGATCGACGACCTGCTGGTGGTGGGCCCGGGCGAGGTGGTGCCCGTCGACGGGCGCATTGCCGGCGCGGTGGCGGTGCTGGACGAATCGGTCCTGACCGGCGAACCGCTGCAGGTGGAGCGCGCCGACGGTGAGCCGGTGCGCAGCGGCGTGGTCAACGCGGGCAGCGCCTTCGAGATGCGGGCCACGGCCACCGCCGACGACAGCACCTACGCGCAGATCGTCCGCCTGGCCGCGGAGGCCGGGGCCCAGAACGCGCCCGTGGTTCGGCTCGCCGACCGGTACGCGGCCTGGTTCCTGCCACTGACCCTGGTGGTGGCCGGGGCGGCCTGGCTGGCCAGCGGGTCGCCCGTGCGGGCGGTCGCGGTGCTGGTGGTGGCGACGCCCTGCCCGCTGTTGCTCGCCGCGCCCGTCGCGATCGTGTCCGGGTTGTCGCGGGCGTCACGGCGTGGTGTGGTGATCCGCAGCGGGGGCGCTCTGGAAAACCTCGGGCACGCAACCACTTTGGTGATGGACAAGACCGGCACCCTGACCATGGGACGCCCCGCCGTCATCGACGTCGCCGCCGCGCCCGGACGCGACGCGATCGAGATACTGCGGGTGGCGGCCTCGGTGGATCAGATGTCCCCGCACGTGCTGGCCGAGGCGATCGTCACCGCGGCGCGGGCCCGCGACCTGGAGCTCTCGCTGCCCACCGAGGTGGTGGAGGAACCCGGCCAGGGCGTCACCGCCACCCTGGACGGCCGGCGGGTACACGTCGGCAAGCTCACGCGGGGCGCCGCGCACGCGGAATGGGCGCGGGCGGTGGTGAATCGCGCCCTGCTGGACGGGGCCGCGATCGCGTGGGTGTGCGTCGACGGGCGACCCGTCGGCGCCGTGTTGCTGCGTGACCCGCTGCGCCGCCACGCGCCGCGGACCCTGCGCCGGCTCCGCGAGGCCGGGCTGAACCGATTGGTGATGCTGACCGGGGATCGCGCCGAGCCCGCCCGCGAGGTCGCCGCCGTGCTGGGTCTGGACGAGGTGTACGCGGAGCAGACCCCGGCCGACAAGGTGGCCGCCGTGCGCGCCGAGTGTGACCGCGCGGTGACCGTGATGGTCGGCGATGGCGTCAACGACGCGCCCGCCTTGGCCGCGGCCACCGTCGGCGTGGCGATGGGCGCCCGCGGCGCGACCGCGTCCTCGGAGGCCGCCGGCATCGTGTTGACCACCGACCGGCTGGAGCGGCTCGCCGACGCGATGGACATCGCCCGCTGGTCGCGGCGCATCGCGGTGCAGAGCGCCGTCGTCGGCATGGCCTTGTCGCTGGCCGCGATGGGCGTCGCCGCCTTCGGGTGGCTGCCGCCGGCGGTGGGGGCGCTGGTGCAGGAGGGCATCGACGTCGCCGTGATCCTCAACGCGCTCCGCGCCCTGCGCGGCAATCCCGAGATCGAGGTCGACCTTCCCGCGCCGACGGAACAGCTGTTGCGGCGCTTCGACGCCGAGCACGACGAACTGCGCGACGCCGTGGACCTGTTGCGGGGCGCCGCCGATCGGTTGGCGGCCGCGGCCGACCAGTCGGCCCTGGAGTCGATCGGCCAGGCGTACGCCGTGCTCGTCGAGCGGATCATCCCGCACGAGCGCGCCGAGGAGACGCAGCTCTACCCGGCGCTGGCCCACCCGCTGGGCACCAGCGAGGCGACCGCCACGATGAGCCGGACCCACGCCGAAATCCAGCGCCTCTCCGACCGGATCGGCGCCCACCTGACCCTGGCCCGAAGAAGCGGGGCGATCGGCGCCGACCAGGTCGACGACCTGCTCGCGTGCCTCTACGGGCTGCATGCCCTGTTACGCCTGCATTTCCTGCAGGAGGAGGAAAGCTATTTCACCCTGGCCGACGACGAGCCCAATGAACCGAACCGCTTGGCGCACAAGCTATCCCGCTGACGGTGGCCGCTTCATGACCGTGCCGGGCAGCTCCGCGCCGATTTCGATGTCGTCGTAGTCGCGCCCGGCGCCCCCGCCCTTGCCACCCAGCGGCGGCCGCACCGGGACCATCGGGAGACCAGACGGCTGGGCTCCCCCCGGCGGAAGCGGGGACACCGCGGCGGCGAGCTGGACCGGTGGCTGGGCGCCGGGCAACATGCCCACCGTGGCGGGCGGCATGCTCAGCTTGCCCACCAGCACCGACACGCCCATCGCACCCCGGGGCGCCAGCCCCAGCCCGCCGGAGTTGACCGCGTTCGCCAGGTTCACCTCCGCCGTGCTCAACGCCGCCGAACCCTCAGCGAGGCCCTGGCCGATGTCGGAGCCGACGCCCTGCAGCGCCTGGGCCGCATTGATCTGCGCGACGTAGCTGAGCAGGTTGACGGGGAAGCCGCCGGCGATGAATTGATTGCCCCAGGTGCTGAAATAGGCGAACCAGCCCTTGTTGGGGTCGAACGGGCTGACACCAAGCTGGTCGATTATCGTCCCCGCGTTGGACGTCGACGAGGCGGCCAGCAGGTTGGCCGTGGTCTGGGTGGTGCCCGTGGCGGCGGGCAACACGGCGGCCTGGGTGGAGACGCCGGAGGGGTTGGCGACGGGCGGCGGCGACGAGAACTGTGACAGCTTCACCGCGCTCAGCGAGGTCGCGCCGTAGCGGTACATCGCCGCCGAGTTGTTGACCCACATCGCGTTGTACTCGGCTTCCGTCTCGGCGATGGCCGGGGCGTTTATGCCGAAGAAGTTGGTGGCCAGCAGCATCGCCAGCCGCGCGCGATTGGCCGCGACGACCGAGGGATGCACCACCGTCCAGTGCGTCAATTCAAATGCGGCCGTTACGGTTTCAACCGAGGCGGCGATCTCCTGGCACTGCGCCGCGGTGGTGCGCAACCACGCCAGGTACGGCTCGAACGCCTGGGCCATCGCCATCGCCGACGGCCCTTGCCAGGTCCCGGCCAGCGACGCGAGCTCCGCGGTGTAGCTGCTGGCCGTCGCCTCCAATTCGGCGCCGAGTTCTTGCCACACGGCGGCGGCTTCGATCATCGACCAGGCGCCGGGTCCGGAGTGGATCAGCGCCGAGGTGACTTCGGGCGGCAGCAGCCCAAAATCGATCACGTCTCGCCCAATGGAAGAGCAGGGCGGGCGGCGAGTCGCGCCGTCGACCTATCCGGCGGCGAAATTCTGCTTCCGGAGTGGTGAGGAACCATCGTCGTTCCTCATCCCCCGCTGGGCGGTCGGTGTATCACCTTCTTCGGGAGTTCCGCCCCGTATTCAAGGTCTTCGAACTTCTGCTGCTTGCGCTTGCGCCAGCCGCTGCCCGCCGAGCTGCCCGGAGGCACCGGCATCATCGGCATGAGCGGCATGCCGGTGAGCCCGGGCTCGGCGGGCAGGGGCGACACCGACGATGCGAGTTGCACCGGGGTTTGCGTCCCCGGCAGCAGACCCACCACCGCCGGCGGGGCGGTGAGCTTGCCCAGCGAGACCCCTACCCCCATGGCACCCGCGGCCGCACCGCCCGGCGCGGCCGAGACGGCGCCCGCCAGCCTGGTGATCGACGACGCCAGCGCGCCCTCGCCCTCCGAGAGCCCCAGGCCGATGTCGCTGCCCACGCCCTGCAGCGCCTGCGCCGAGGTGTTCTGCGCCAGGTAGCTGAGCAGGTTGATCGGGAAACCGGACGAGATGAACTGGTTGCCCCAGGTGCTGAAGTAGCTGAACCAGCCGGCGTTGGGGTCGAAGGGGGTGACCCCGAGCGAGTCGATGATGTTGCCCGTGCTCGACGCGCCGAGCAGCGACGCATTCGAGACCGCAGCCTGCTGGTTGACCGTCGACGACGGGTTCGCGATGGCCAGCGGCGAATTGAATTGGGACAGCGACGTGGTCGCTTGTGACGACGTGGCCTGATAGCGGCTCATCGCGGCCGAATTGTTCGCCCACATGGTCTGGTATTCGTCTTGCGTCTCGGCGATAGCCGCGGTGTTCTGGCCGAACCGGTTCGTGGCCAGCAATTGCAACAGCCGGGCCCGGTTGGCGGCAACCACCGCGGGCGGGACCACCGCCGCGCGGACGGCGGTGAACGCCGCCGCGGCCGACTCCGCGGAGGCGGCCATCTGGTGGGCCTGTTGCGCGGTCTCGCGCAGCCAGATCAGGTAGGGCTGCACGGCCTGCAGCATCGCCATGGAGGACGGCCCGTCCCACGACTCGATCAACGACGACAACACGGACGCGTACACGCCGACCGAGTTCTCCAGCTCGACGGCGAGACTCTGCCACGCGCCGGCAGCCTCGACCAGCGAACCCGCTCCGGGACCGGAGTGGATAAGGGTCGAGGTGACCTCAGGTGGCGCGAATAGGTCCATCACATCTCACATTGTCTATGCCGAGTACGCGACCGGAAAATTTCGATTACCAGGTTGCAAAGAGACCGGAAACATTACGCATTCACCCCCCAGGGTGCCGCCCTAATCCTTCCCCGTCGAGTTCCGGATGTGACGAACGATATACCCGTGACATTAGGGTATCCAAAGGCTTGCCCGACGTGGCCTTTTTCCGGCCCGGCCGCCGGCTTCCTCAGACGGTCACCGACGCCCCGCGCGCGACCTTGCCAAGGCCTACAGGCCGGGCAAGCAGATGGGAGCGCCGTAGCAGGGCGGCGGGCCGAGCGGGCGGCGGGGCGCGTCCCCCTCCCACACGAATTGGCCGACGTTGCCCATGCCGCCGACGGGAACCCAGTACCAGTGGTGGCAGACGCCCATGTCCCACCGGACATCCGGCATCGGCAACGGCTGCCCCGGGCACCAGTCGTGCGGGACCGTGAAGTTGTCCAGGGGCAGTGGGCCGATGACTTGCGGGGCGGGATTGCGCTCCGCCCCGGCGGTGCCCGCACCGAGCCCCAGGCCCGCCACCGCCACCCCTACGGACAACAGTGCCCCGGTGACGACCTTCCTGACCTTGTGATTGTTCGACATGGCCTGCGCCTTTCCTCGACGCTGGATGCTGAGGATCAGTATCCGCTCGCGCTGCTCAGATGAGCAGACAATGACCGGATCGCTACCGATCCCACGAAGAGTCCCGCGCCGCGACCTAGCTGCATAAATATCGGCGGACGCGTGGCCGAGACTTAGACTTCCGCAATGTTCTCGGAGACGCGCTATGCGATGAACGGGGACTTGCGCGTCGCGTATCGGGCGTCGGGTGAAGGTGTTCGCGACATTGTGTTCGTCCCGAACTGGTTCACAAACTGCGAGGTCTTTCCGGAGCTGCCGTCGATTCAGGGTTGGGTCGAGGCGGTGACATCGCTGGGTCGGCTGATCTTCTTCGACCAGCCGGGCACTGGGGCGTCAGATCCTGTCGAGCCTGGTGCCCTGCCGACCTTGGAGCAATGGGCCGACAGCATCACGGCGGTGCTCGACGATCTCGGGAGCGCTGAAGCGGTTCTCCTCTTGATCGATGGCGCGTTCGCGACCGGGGCATTGTTCGCGGCAACACATCCGTCACGCACAACGGCACTTGTTGTACTGGAGGGCTACGCCGATCCGGTCGCCGAACGCACCGAGGGACCCACTCCCGAGGAAGTCGTTGCCTTGATGGGCTCCATGTGGGGAACGGGGGA
>NZ_LZJJ01000037.1:0-19385 GCF_001667625.1 Mycobacterium sp. E1715 | reverse complement strand
TTCATCGACCAATTCGGGTCTTCCCAGGCCGTCGTCGCGTGGACTATGACCGGCTACACGTTGGCGTTGGCGACGGTCATACCGATCACCGGGTGGGCAGCCGACCGGTTCGGCACCAAACGGCTTTTCCTGGGCTCCGTGCTGGCCTTCACGTTGGGCTCGCTACTGTGTGCGTTGGCAGCAAACATGTTGCAGCTCATTGTTTTTCGGGTGGCCCAGGGGATCGGCGGCGGCATGCTGTTGCCCCTGAGTTTCATGATCTTGACCCGCGAAGCGGGCCCGCGGCGGCTGGGTCGGCTGATGTCGATCCTGAGCATCCCGATGCTGCTCGCGCCGATCGGTGGCCCGATCCTGGGCGGCTGGCTCATCGACACTTCGAGCTGGCGGTGGATCTTCTTGATCAACCTGCCGATCGGACTCGTCACCATCGCGCTCGGGGCGATCATTTTCCCCCGGGACCACCCGTCGCGTTCGGAAACCTTCGACGTCGTCGGGGTGCTGCTGCTGTCACCCGGCCTGGCCACGTTCCTGTTCGCGGTGTCGTCGATCCCGCGATGCGGCACCGTCGCCGACCGCCACGTGCTCATACCGGCCACCATCGGCCTGGCCTTGATCGCCGGGTTCGTCGCGCACGCGTGGCGGCGCGCCGATCATCCCCTCATCGATCTGCGGTTGTTTCGTAACCCGGTGCTCACCCACGCCAACGTGACGATGGTGGTATTCGCCGGCGCCTTCTTCGGGGCCGGCCTGCTGCTGCCGAGTTATTTCCAGCAGGTGCTGCATCAGACGCCGATGCAGGCGGGCCTGCGCATGATCCCCCAGGGACTCGGCGCCATGCTGACCATGCGTCTGACCGGGCCATTGGTGGACCGACGGGGGCCCGGCAAGATCGTGCTGGTCGGTATCGGGCTGATCACCGCCGGTCTGGGCACGTTCGCCGTTGGCGTGGCCAGGCAGGCGGACTACTGGCCCACGCTGCTGATCGGCCTCACAATCATGGGCCTCGGGATGGGCTGCACCATGATGCCGTTGTCTGTCGCCGCGGTGCAGGCGCTCACCCTGCACCAGATCGCCCGGGGCACGACGCTGATGAGCGTCAGCCATCAGGTGGGCGGATCGGTGGGCACGGCTTTGATGTCGATGATCCTGACCAATCAGTTCAATCGGAGCGAGAACATCGTCGCCGCGAACAAACTCGCGGCGTTGCAGCAGCAAGCCGCTGTCAGCGGGGTGCCAGTGAACCAGTCCGCGATACCGCCTCAGGCGCTGAATGCCGGCTTTTGGGACAACGTGGTGCACGACCTTTCCCGCGCCTATACGGCGGTATTTGTGATAGCCGTGGTGTTGGTGGCGTTCACGTTCATTCCGGCGTCTTTTCTGCCAAAAAAGCCGGCGAGCCAAACGGTGGGCCATTAGCAGGCATGACAGCGGCACCCGGGTGCACGTGGCTGGTCGGTTAAAACCCCAGGCAGTAGCCATGGTGCGACGCCATCCCGGGTCCAGTTCACGGGCCTGGGTATGGTGGTGAGCTGATATCGAACCAAGCCCAAACGGCAGATTAAGACGGGGGCCGAAGCAAACGTCTGAAAGGGTCCGCGTGAGGGTACGGGTACAGATATGCTCGGCAACGCCATGCAGAAGGCCGATTCCGTGACGTCCGACCCCCCGGTGCCGCGTGCCGCCACCGGGCAACCAAACGCGGATGAGCGTCAGTATCCCGACAAGTTAGACGCCGCACTCTTCCGTGTCGCGGCCGTCTGTGGGATGGCCACGATCATGGCGCTGCTCGATACCACCGTGGTCAGCGTGGCGCAACGCACCTTCGCCGCACAGTTCGGATCCACCCTCGCGGTCGTGTCGTGGACCATGGCGGGCTACATGCTGGCGTTGGCAACCGTGATTCCCGTCACTGGTTGGGCGGTCGATCGATTCGGCACCAAACGACTCTTCATGGGTGCGGTTTTTGTCTTCACACTGGGCTCCTTGCTGTGCGCGATGGCGCCGAACATCTTGGCGCTCATCGTGTTCCGGGTGATACAGGGGCTCGGCGGCGGTATGCTCATGCCGCTGAGTTCGATGATCCTGACCCGCGAGGCCGGCCCCCAACGACTTGGTCGCCTGATAGCGATCGGTGGGATTCCGCTGGTGCTTGCGCCAATTGGCGCGCCCATCCTGGGCGGCTGGGTGATTGACACCTACGGCTGGGAGTGGATCTTCCTGATCAACCTGCCCATCGGGATCACCACCATTGTCCTTGCGGCGATCCTATTTCCGAGAGATCGTCCTGAGCCGAGCGAAGCACTCGACTTCACAGGCGCGCTGCTGCTGTCGCCGGGGGTTGCGATTTTCCTGTGCGGGGTGTCGTCCATTCCCGGACGCCATACAGTAGCCGACCGCTATGTCCTGATACCGGTGATCATTGGCCTTGCCCTGATTACCGCGTTCGTACTACACGCCTGGTATCGCACCGATCACCCGCTCATCGACTTGAGGTTGTTGAAGAACCGCGTAGTCACGCAGGCCAACCTGACCCTGCTGGTTTTCACCGTCGGCTACGTCGGCGCCGGGCTCACGCTGCCTAGCTACTTCCAGCTGGTAATGAACGAAACCCCGATGCAGTCTGCGATGCGCCTTGTCCCACAGGCGCTGGGAGCCGCGTTGACCATGCCGCTCGCCGGCATCTATGCGGATAAGCGCGGCCCCGGCAAAGTCGTGTTGATAGGCCTTCCGCTGATAGCGGCTGGCCTGGGCATTTTTGCCTATGGAGTGGCCAGGCATGCCGACTACATGCCTACGCTGCTGGTCGGCTTGACGATCATGGGGCTGGGCATCGGCTGCACCACCGCCCCGCTGGGCGCTGCGGTGGTCCAGGCTCTTGCTCCGCAACAGATCGCCCGGGGTACGACCCTGGTCAGCGTCAACCTCGAGGTGAGTAGCTCAATCGGAGCCGCCCTGATGGCGGTCATCGTGACAACCCAGATCAGCCGCAACGACATCATCGCCGGAAAGGCGGCATCGTTGCCGTCAAACGCCGGCGGGCACGGGCCGTCGGCTGATGCCTCGGGAGCAGCGCACCAGGCTCTGCCACCCGACGTCGCGAGCGCTCTGTTGAACAACCTCACGCACGCGTACACGACGGTCTTCGTGCTGGCGGTCGCGCTGGTGGCCTTCACCATCATCCCTGCGGCTTTCCTACCGAAGCGTGCGCCGGTCCGACCGACCGACGACTAGGCCGTCGACCGCCGAACGACATCGGCGTGACGGGACCGCACGACTAGCCTTGGTCGGCGTTGGCGGCGGCCAATAGCCAGGCGTATTGGAAAGCGGTCTCCTGCCACGCCTTGTAGCGACCGCTGACTCCGCCGTGTCCGGCGTTCATCTGCGTCTTCAGCAGGATTGGACTGCCGTTGGCGTTGGCGTGCCGCAGTGCCGCCACCCACTTGGCGGGCTCCACGTAGTAGACCCTGGTGTCGTTCAGGGAAGTCATCGCCAGGATGGCGGGATACCGCTTGGCTTCGACGTTTTCATACGGCGAATAAGACTTCATGTATGAGTAGACGTCCTTGTCCTGCAACGGGTTTCCCCATTCGTCCCACTCGGTGACGGTGAGCGGCAAGGAAGGATCGAGGATGGTGGTGAGCGGGTCGACGAACGGGACCTGCGCGAGAATTCCGGCGAAGAGTTCCGGCGCCAGGTTGGCGACCGCCCCCATCAGCAGGCCGCCCGCGCTGCCACCCAGGGCCACAAGCTGACGCGGCCGAGTGACACCCGTGTCGACCAAATGCCTTGCCGCCGCTACGAAGTCGGTAAAAGTGTTTTTCTTCTCCAGCAGCTTGCCATGCTCGTACCACGGGCGGCCCATTTCACCGCCCCCGCGGACGTGGGCGATGGCGAACACCATGCCCCGGTCCAGCAGCGACAGCCGAGCAATGGAAAAGCTGGGGTCGGTGCATATCTCGTAGGCACCGTAGCCGTACAGCAAAGCCGGTGCGGGAAATTCGATACCGGTGCGGTGCACGATGGACACGGGGATGCGGGTGCCGTCGTCGGCGATCGCCCAGTCGCGCCGCTCCACGTAGTCGGCGGTGCGGTAACCGCCGAGCACGGGTTGTTCGCGCAGCAGCGTGCGTTCACCGGTGGCGAAGTCGATGTCGTATACCCGTGCCGGGACGACCAGCGACCCTGCCCTGATCCGCAGCTTGGGCGCACGCCAGTTAGGGTTGCCGGCAAGACCGGCCGACATCAGCTCGGAGTCGAACGAAATCTCCTCAGGTTCGCCATATTCCCCGCCGGCGGCGATGTCCCACACCTGGAGCCGGGGCAACGCCTCCCGCCGGTAGCTGACCACCAGATGGCCGGCGAAGGCGTCGACGCCGTCGAGCCGCACGTCGTCGCGGTGCGGGATGAGCGTGCGCTGCTGGGCCGGGTCGCTGACCGGCGCCTCGGTCAGGGTGAAGTTGACCGCGTCCTCGTTGTGCAGAATCAGGAACCGGTCTTGGCCGCCGACCACCGCGTGTTCGACCGCGTACTCGATGCCTTCGCGCCGTGGCAGCACCAAGGTGAACGGGGCATGCGGATCCGCGGCGTCCGCGTACCGGTACTCAGAGGTGATCGAGGACCCCGATGCGATGAAGACGTAGGCCTCGCTACGAGTCAGCCCGACGCCGAGCCAAAACCGTTCGTCGGCCTCGTGATACACCAGTTCCGAAGGTTCGCCGGAGCCCACGCGGTAGCGCCACACCTTATCGGGGCGGTGGGCCGCATCCAGGGTCAGGTAGTACACCGTGTGGTTGTCTGCCGCCCAGGTCGCGCCCGCCCCGATGTCGGCGATCTCGTCCGGATACAGCTCGCCCGTGCGCAAGTCCTTGAAGCGCAGCGTATAACGTTCGTCGCCGACGGTGTCGACGGAGTACGCCAGGAGGTTCCCGTCCAGGCTGACGGTGGCTGCACCGAGCGCGAAGAATTCGTGGCCCTGCGCCTCGGTGTTCGAGTCGAGCAGGATCTGCTCGCCGGGCACTTCGGTGTTCTCTTCCAGGATCGGCGGATCCCAGTCATCGGGATTGCTTATCGGGCAACGACATTGAACCCGGTATTGCTTCCCCTCAAAGGTACGGGCGTAGTACCACCAGTCCCCCTGCCGAGTCGGGACCGACAGATCGGTCTCCTTGGTACGTGCCTTGATCTCGGCAAAGATCTTCTGCCGCAACGGTTCGAGATCTGCCGTCATCATGTCGACGTACTCGTTTTCCGACTCGAGGTAGGCGATGACTTCGGGGTCGGACTTGTCGCGCAGCCATTCATAAGGATCGATGAAGACGTCCCCGTGATGCTCACGCCGGGTCTGCTGCCGCTTTGCGACAGGCGGCACGGGGGCTGCGGCCGAAGTCTCCGTCACGCGCCGATCCAGTCGCCAAAGCTCAAGCCGGAAATCCGTTCATAGGCGTCGATATAACGGCCGCGGGTGGCGTCGATGATTTCGTCGGGCAGCGGTGGTGGCGGTTGCGAGCCGTGGCGGTCCCAGCCCGACTCGGGGCTGGTGAGCCAGTTGCGGACGAACTGCTTGTCGAAGCTCGTCTGCACCACCCCAACCCGGTAGTCCTCGGCCGGCCAGTAGCGTGAGGAGTCCGGCGTGAAGATCTCGTCGGCCAGCAGCAGGTTACCGTCGTGGTCGGTGCCGAATTCAAACTTGGTGTCGGCGATGATGATTCCCTTCGTCAGGGCGTGATCGGCAGCCTGCACATAGGTTTGCAGCGTGCGGTCGCGCAACTGGTTGGCGCGGACCCCGCCCACCAAATCGATCACCCTGTCGAACGAGATGTTCTCGTCGTGGTCGCCCAGCGCGGCCTTTGTGGCCGGGGTGAACAGCGGCTCGGAGAACTTGCTGGCCTCGACCAGGCCGGGTGGCAGCGTGATGCCGCAGACCTTCCCGGTCGCCTGATAGTCCAGCAGTCCGGACCCGGTGAGGTAGCCACGCGCCACGCACTCCACCGGCAGCATCTCCAGCCGCCGCACCACCAGGGCGCGGCCCAGGACGTCCTCGGGGATGCGTGGGTCATCCGGTGGACCGACCAGGTGGTTGGGCGCGTCGACCAGACCGAAGAAGAAGACGCTCATCGCGGTCAGGATCCGGCCTTTGTCCGGGATCGTGCTGTCGAGGACGTAGTCGTACGCCGAGATCCGGTCGGTCGCGACGAGCAACAGATGTTCCTCGTCGACGGAAAAGATCTCGCGGACCTTTCCGCTGGCCAGGTGCTGGTACTCGGACAGTGCGGGGCGCATCGGGTCAGCCTAACGGGCACCCGAAGGGGGGTCGCGTGTCGGGAGCTGTGCTGGGATCGAGAGTATGACCCCGCGGTTCTTGCCCTACTCCACCCGACCGGGCCGGCTGATGGCCCAACTGCTCAGCGACTTCGCCGTCGTTATGTGGACCGCTATCTGGCTGTTCGTCGGCCTGGCGGTTTACGACGCCGTATCCACCATCGCCGAGGCCGGCCGGCAGGTCGAGAGTGGCGCGCATGGCATCGCCGGAAACCTGGCGTCGGCCGGCCATGGTGCTCAGCACATCCCCTTGGTGGGTGACGCGGTCAGCCAGCCGCTGAACTCCGCCAGCCAGGCCGCGCTTGATCTGGCCGGCGCGGGCCATGACCTGGACTCGACGGCCAGCTGGCTTGCGGTCTTGCTGGCCATGGCCATCGCGGCTGTCCCGATCCTCGTCGCGGACGTGCCGTGGCTTCTCCTGCGGCTGCGGTTCTTTCGACGGAAATTGACGGTCACGGCCCTGGCCGCCACCCCGGCCGGCGAGCAACTCCTTGCCCTGCGGGCGTTGACGAACCGGCCGCCGGGCAAGCTCGCCGCTGTCAGCGCGGATCCGGTCGGTGGGTGGCGACGGGAGGATCCGCTCACCATCCGCGCCCTGGCCGCACTCGAATTACGGGCGGCCGGCATCTCGATTGGCGGCCGATAGCAGCGCGTGGCCGAGCAGCAGCAGCCCGGCCACGACCACAACGAGCCACGCCGCCAGGGCATCCCAGAAGAAGACCAGCGACACCGTCAGCAGCGATCGCTGCCCGATTTCGGCCGCCATGGCGTAGCTGGCCGCGGAATACATGCCCAGCGGGAACACGAATGCCCACCAGACGCCGGCGAACCGCAGCATGTTGGGCCGCCGGCTGATCCGGTGCAGACCGAAGTAGATCAGCGGCGGTATCCATAGGGTGGCCATCGCCCAGGTCACGACGGTCACGATACGCACGGGTGCGGCCAGCCAGGTGGGCGCCAGGGAGTGGATGTTGTCGCCGGCCAGGGTCGCAATCGCCATGCCGCCCATCAAGATCCAGGTGTCCGGCTCGAATCCGTCCCGGTCCTGTCGCTCATTGACGACCCGCCACAGGATCAGCCAGGTCATCAGAGCGTAGATGACGATGGCGGCCGCCCAGACAGCCACGGCCACCGCCAGCCACCAGCGCTCACCGGTCTGATAGGCCGCGCGGGCGATCACGATCGCCAACCCTGAGGTCCCCACGCTGCCCAGTTCCCACGCCCCATGGGCATCGTCTCGCAGCGCAACCCACCGGAGCGCGAACATGTTCCGCGCGCTCACTACGAGCAGCACCAGCCAGGAGCACAGCCCCACCGCGCCGAGCACCCGCAGCACCCACACGTTGGCCGACAAGCGGGTGTCGATCACCGCGCAAGCGGCGACGAAGGTGAAGAGCCGAAGGGTGACATCGGGGTCACTGAGGTCCCAGCGCAACGTCCGCCGCCTGCCGACAGCCGTTGTGCCCACCAGGGCGATCAGAAACACCAGCCCCAGCGAGGCAATGACGCCCAGTGCGTCGCTGATCCAGTTGTAGTTGTGGTTGCGCGCGGCGATCGACAGGATTCCGGTCGCCATCACCGCGGCGAAGACGTCCGGTGTCGGCTCGACACCGGCGCCTCGGACCCTCACCGCTCCTCGAGGAGTTCCACGATCAGGTGCCGGATGCCGGTGTGCCGATTGCTGCGAGCCCATTCGACCGGCCGGACGACCCGCACTGCGCCGAACCGGGAGAACAGCTCCTCGTAGAGCACGCGCAGTTCCAGCCGGGCCAGATTGGCGCCCAGGCAGTAGTGCACGCCTTGACCGAACCCCAAGTGCGGATTGGGCTTTCGGGTGATGTCGAATTCATCGGCGCGATCGAATGCGCCGGGGTCGCGGTTCGCCGAGCCCTCCCAGACCTGGACCTTTTGGCCGGCTTGGATCGACTGGCCGCCGAGCGTGACATCGCGCGTGGCGGTGCGTCGTTTGGACGGCGACGGCGACGTCCACCGCACGATCTCCTCGACGGCGGTCGGCAGCGCGTCGAGATCCGCACGCAGGGCGCGCAATTGCTCCGGGTGACTGGCCAGCGCCAGCAGGCCGCCGGCGACCGCGTTGCGCGTCGTCTCCGCGCCGGCGCTGAACAACAGGCTGAAGAACAGGTAGAGCTCGAGGTCCGAGAGCGACGGCGCGTCCAGGTCGTCGACCGTCGCGTTCGCGACGACCGACAGCATGTCGTCGGTCGGCTCCGCCCGCTTCGCGGCGATCAGCTGCTGACCGTAGTCGTACATCCGCGACCCGGCCTCCTCGACCGACAGCTGAGAAAGGGACGCCTTGCGCGAACCGCCGAAATCGAACTGCGGCTCGATGGCCTCGAACAGCCAATGCCGTTCGGACTCGGGCACTCCCAGCAGAATGCAGATCATCTGCATCGGCAATTCGGCGGCGATGTCGACCAGGAAGTCGAACGGTTCGCCGGGCACCACAGCATCGAGCAAGCGGCGCGCCCGCGCCCGCAGATCGTCCTCGACCAGCCGGATCATTCGCGGCGTCAGCCCGGAGCTGACGAGTCTCCGAATCTGTGAGTGGCGCGGGTCGTCCATCATGTTGAGCACCTGGCCGGCGATCGCCAGATCCTGCAGGAGCGTGCCGCCGTACGGGCGCCCGCCGCCGGTGACCGAGGAGTATGTCGTCGGTTCCTTCAGCACCTCAAGGGTTTCCGCGTACGTGGCGACGGACCAGAAGCCCTCGCCGTCGGGCGTGTTGTCGGTCGGCTCGTGCCAATACACCGGCGCCTCGCGGCGGTGGATGGCGAACAGGTCGTGCGGAAATCCGTCGGCGAAGTTGTCCAGATCGGTGAAGTCGATCCCCGCGAGCGCGCCGGCGAGGGTCACAGGATCGCGCCCGGAGCGTATTTGGCGGCGTCCGGGTAGCGGCTCACCAACGCGTCCACCAGCGCGGCGACCTCGTCCACCTGATCGCCGGCGGCGCCGATGAACGCCTTCTTGTCAGCCAGCGCGGCGTCCAGCGCGGCCCGGTCCAGCGGCAGCCGCTCGTCGGCGGCCAACCGATCCAGCAGATCGGGCTCCGCGCCGCGTTCCCGCATCGCCAGCGCCGTCGCGACCGCATGTTCGCGGATCACGTGATGCGCGGCCTCGCGGCCCATGCCGGCGCGGACCGCGGCGATGAGCACCTTGGTGGTGGCCAAGAACGGCAGGTAGCGGTCCAGCTCGCGGGCGATCACCGCCGGGTAGGCGCCGAACTCGTCGAGCACCGTCAGGAAGGTCTCGATCTGTCCGTCAATGGCAAAGAAGCTGTCCGGCAACGCAACCCGGCGCACCACCGAGCAGAACACGTCACCTTCGTTCCACTGGGCGCCCGCCAGCTCGGCGGCCATCGAGGCGTAGCCGCGCAACACGACCTGCAGCCCGTTGACCCGCTCACAACTTCGGGTGTTCATCTTGTGCGGCATCGCCGACGACCCCACCTGTCCCGGCGCGAACCCCTCGGTGACGAGCTCGTGCCCGGCCATCAGCCGGATGGTGTGGGCCATCGACGACGGCCCGGCGCCCAGCTGCACCAGAGCCGAGAGCACGTCGTGGTCCAGCGAACGCGGATAGACCTGGCCCACGCTGGTCAAAACGCTTGCGAAGCCGAGGAATTCGGCCACCCGTCGCTCCAGTTCGGCCAGCTTGGCAGCGTCGCCGTCCAGCAGGTCCAGCATGTCCTGGGCAGTGCCCATCGGACCCTTGATGCCGCGCAGCGGGTACCGGTCGATCAACTCGCGCAGTCGGGTCAGCGCGATCAGCGTCTCTTGCGCGGCAGAGGCGAACCGCTTGCCCAGCGTGGTGGCCTGCGCGGCGACGTTGTGGCTGCGTCCGGTCATCACCAGATCGCGGTAGGCCACCGCCCGCTCGGCGAGTCGCGCCGCCACCGCGACGCCGTGGGAGAACACCAGCTCCAGCGACCGCCGGATCTGGAGCTGCTCCACGTTCTCGGTCAGGTCGCGGCTGGTCATCCCCTTGTGCACGTGCTCGTGGCCGGCCAGCGCGTTGAATTCCTCGATCCGGGCCTTGACGTCGTGGCGCAGCGCCCGCTCGCGGTCGGCGATCGAGGCCAGATCGACGTCCTCGAGCACCCGCTCGTAGTCGGCGATCGCGTCCTGCGGGACGTCGACACCCAGCTCCGCCTGCGCCCGCAGCACCGCCAGCCACAGCCGGCGTTCCGCGACGACCTTGGCCTCCGGCGACCAGATCGCGACCATTTCCGCGCTGGCGTACCGGGTGGCCAGGACATTCGGAATGCTCACAGACATAGAGCTTACGATCGGCCCGTCCCGCCAGCCGGGTTGCGGTCACATTGGCCACACCAGCCTCCGTCGCGGCCCGGCCCACCGAGTGCCCGCCTCCGAGCGACAACAAGCGGCGATCGCCCACCGCCGGCCGAATTGTCGCTGCGAGGCGGGCACCTCGACCGATCCTCCCGAGGCGGTGACCCCTGTGGCCCGTGTGACGGGCTGCGGCCCCATACTGGGCGGGATGTACTTCGCCGGTGTCGATCTGGCCTGGGCCGGGCGCAACCCGACGGGGGTGGCGGTCGTCGACGCCGGAGGCCACCTCGTGCACATCGGCGCCGCAGGCGACGACGTCACCGTGCTCGCCGCGTTGTCGCCATACGTGCGTGGACATTGCGTCGTCGCCTTCGACGCGCCGCTGGTGGTGACGAACCCGACCGGCCAGCGTCCCGCCGAAGCGGCGCTCAACCGCGACTTCCGCAGGTTCGAAGCCGGCGCCCATCCGGCCAACACCGCGAAACCGGAGTTCGCCGACGGACCGCGCGCGGCCCGATTGGCCAACGCACTCGGACTGGACATGGACCCGCGCTCGTCGGCGCCGCGCCGCGCCATCGAGGTCTATCCGCATCCGGCGACGGTGGTGCTGTTCCGGTTGGCGCGAACGCTCAAGTACAAGGCCAAGCCCGGCCGCGACGTCGACCAGCTCAGATCCGAGCTGCTCCTGCTGATGGACGGCATCGAGAGGCTTGCGCACGCCGCGGTGCCGTTAGAGGTGATGGGCCACGACGATTGGGGCCGGCTACGCGGGGGCGTAACCACCGCCCGGCGCAAGAGTGAGCTGCGCCGCGCCGAGGATCCGATCGACGCCGTCGTGTGCGCCTACGTGGCCTTGTACGCACAACGCCGCCCGGCGGATGTGACGATCTACGGCGACTTCGCCACCGGGTACATCGTGACGCCATCGCTGCCCGCCGACCGCACGGGCCGCTGATCGATCGGCGCCAGCACGTCGATGAGGTCGACCACCGTACCCAGCGCCGCCGCGCGAGGATCGCGACCTTCGACCAAGGCTGAGACCACGGAACCGTCGACCGCACAGATCAGCGTGCACACCAGCTCGATGTGCACCGTCCGGCCCGATCGCTCGACGGCCTCGGCCACGGCCTCGGCGCGCTGCCGCAGACTGCGACGCATGGTCTCGCGCAGCGCGGGCAGGCGGGTGCAGGCGATGTGCCGCTCGTAGCGCGAGATCAATTGGTCGCTGAGTCCCGGGCTGGACACGTCGCCGACGAGCAGGTCGACCAACACCTCGGCGATGGTTTCGGGACCGCGACGCCGACGGGAAAGTGCGGTAACCCGCGACCGCAGCTGCGCAACCTCGATCATCGCGATGTGTTCGACGGCGCGCGCAATCAAATCGTCAAGGGACGAGAAGTAATACGTCGTCGACGCCAACGGGAGTCCGGCGCGCCGAGCGACAGCGCGGTGCCGCACGGCCTCGAAACCGCCCTCGGCAAGCAGCTCGGCGGCGGCGCTGACGAGCGCATACCGTCGACGTTCTCCCTTGGGAGTAACTGCTGCCGTCACGAGTAGCCATCGTGCCAGTCAAAGTGGTACTGCATTGCCATTTCCGCCAAACGGCCCGCTAAACGAACATGGCATGATGGCCCGCATGTCCGACCTGAGCCGCCGCGCCCTGCTGGGCCTCGGAGCCAGCGCGGCCGCGGGCGCAGCCGGCACTTATGCCCTCGACATCCTGTTCACGCCCCGACCGTCCCAGGCCATGCCGCTGTCGCCCGCGGGCACCCAGGCGCCGCTGGCGCCGCCACCTCCTCCGCCTCTCGAACCGGCGCCGCCGGGTCAGGCCGCGCCCACCATGGTGACCGGTTCCTTCGTTTCGGCGGCACGCGGCGGAATCAACACCAACTGGGCCATCGCGCGTCCGCCCGGCCAGACCAAGGCCCTGCGACCAGTGATCGCGCTGCACGGCAAAGGCAGTGATGCGTCGACCGTGATGGCCGGCGGCGTCGAACAAGGTCTGGCGCAGGCCGTCAACGCGGGGCTGCCGCCCTTTGCGGTGGTTGCCGTGGACGGCGGGGGCAGCTATTGGCACAAGCGGGCCTCCGGCGAGGACAGCGGGGCCATGGTGCTCGACGAGCTCATACCCATGCTGGGCACCCAGGGCCTGGACACCTCCCGGGTGGCGTTCCTGGGCTGGTCGATGGGCGGCTACGGCGCGTTGCTGCTCGGCGGCCGGCTGGGTCCCGCGCGCACAGCGGCCATTTGCGCGGTCAGTCCCGCACTTTGGCTGTCCTCCGGCGCGGCTGCCCCCGGCGCGTTCGACGGGTCCGACGACTTCGCGGCGAACTCGGTGTTCGGAATGCCGGCGCTGGCGTCGATTCCCATTCGGGTCGATTGCGGTGACAGCGATCCGTTCTACGGTGCCACCAAGCAGTTCATCGCTCAACTGCCCCATCCGCCGGCGGGCGGCTTCTCACCCGGCGGGCACAACGCGGAGTTCTGGAGTTCGCAACTGCCGGCCGAGCTCACCTGGATGGCGCCGCTGTTGACGGCCTGAGGCCGGTTGTCGTGGGCCCGCGTCACGTCAGTCACTGCCGCACCAGCAGACGGGCCGTCGGCGAATCGCGAATGAAATATCGCATGCGCTATCAAATTCGGGACGAGCGCAATGCCTTTCGCAGGCGGGACTTCCGTTGGGTCCGCTCGATACCTCGTGCGACGATCGCAAGGTGACCGCACCATTCGACTGGGATCTCCCTTACGCCTGGCCGCGAAAGCCCATCCTGGCGGAGAACGTTGTGTGCACGTCACAACCGCTGGCCGCCCAAGCGGGCCTTCGGATGCTGGCCGAGGGCGGAAGCGCGGTGGACGCGGCCGTCGCCACCGCCATCGCCCTGACGATCGTGGAGCCGGTATCCAACGGCATCGGCTCGGACGCCTTCGCCATCGTCTGGGACGGCCGGCGATTGCACGGGCTGAACGCGTCGGGCCGCTCGCCCGCGGCCTGGACCCCGGAATACTTCGGCGGCAAGGCCGTTCCGGCGCTCGGCTGGAACGCGGTGACCGTGCCCGGCGCGGTGTCGGCGTGGACGGAACTACATGACCGGTTCGGCAGGCTTCCGTTCGAAAGGCTCTTTGAGCCCGCAATCGACTACGCGCGCAAGGGTTTCCTGGTCTCGCCCACGGTTGCCGACCAGTGGGCGGCCCAAGTGCCACTCTTCGAAAAGCAGCCCGGTTTCGCCGAGGCGTTCATGCCAGCCGGGCGGGCACCGAAACCCGGCGAGGTGTTCAGGTTTCCCGAGCAGGCCGCCACGCTGGAGAAGATCGCCGCGACCAACGGTGAGGCGTTCTACCGCGGGGAGCTGGCCGAGCGACTCGAGGCGCACGCGCTTGCCAACGGCGGCGTGATGCGGACCAGCGACCTGACGGCTCACCGAGCCGACTGGGTGGGCACCATCAGCGGAACCTACCGCGGGTACACCGTTCACGAGATCCCGCCCAATGGGCAGGGCATCGTGGCGCTGATCGCGCTCGGGATCCTCCAGCACTTCGACATGTCTTCGCTGCCAGTCGATTCGGCCGAGAGTTTGCACCTGCAAATCGAAGCGCTCAAGCTGGCGTTTGCGGACGCGCAGGCATACGTCTGCGACATCGACCACATGCGGGTCCCGCCAGAGCACCTGTTGGACGCGGAGTATCTGAGGCAGCGGGCCGGCCTGATCGACCGCCGTCAGGCGAAGCCGGCGTCGGCGGGCACTCCCCGCGGCGGCACCGTGTACCTCACCGCCGCCGATGCTGCGGGGATGATGGTGTCGATGATCCAGTCGAACTACATGGGATTCGGGTCTGGGGTGGTGGTGCCGGGAACCGGCGTCTCGTTGCAGAACCGCGGAGCGGGTTTCGTTGCGGATCAAGGTCATCCGAATCAGGTCGGGCCGAATAAGCGACCCTTCCAGACGATCATCCCGGGCTTCGTCACCAAGGACGGCGCGCCGATGATGAGCTTCGGAGTGATGGGCGGGCCGATGCAGCCCCAGGGGCAGGTGCAGGTCGTGGTCCGCATCGCCGACTATGGCCAAAATCCGCAGGCGGCTTGCGACGGTCCCCGGTTTCGCTGGGTGCAGGGCATGCAGATCAGCTGCGAACCGGGATTTCCCACGTCGACCCTCGACGGATTGCGTCGCCGCGGGCACGACCTGCTCGGGGTCGACGACTACAACCAGTTCGGCAGCTGCCAGGCGATCTGGCGGCTCAACGGCGGATATCTCGCCGTCAGCGATCCCCGCCGAGACGGCCAAGCCGCGGGTTACTGAACGCTGATCTTGCCTTCAGCGGCCAGCAGCGCGATATCACCACGAAAGTGGCTGCCGGGCAGTCGAATCGACCCCATCAGCTCATACGCCTGCGCACGCGCGGCGGCAAGGTCGGGGCCGGTGCCCACCACCGACAGCACCCGACCGCCCGAGGAGACGACCTCTCCGTCGTCGCGGCGCGCCGTACCCGCGTGCAGCACTCCCTCGGTTTCCGAGCCCGCGACCACGTCGCCGACGCGGGGACGGCCGGGATAGTTCTCGGCCGCCAATACCACCGTGACGGCCGCACCCTGCTCCCAGCGCAACTCACCGAAGTCGGCGAGCTTGCCGGTACCCGCGGCGTACAGCAGCTGGCCGAGCGGTGAACCCAACAACGCCAGCACAGCCTGGGTCTCGGGATCACCGAAACGGCAGTTGAATTCGACCACCGCCGGTCCCTTGCCGGTGATCGCCAGCCCGACGTACAGCAAACCGCAGAATGGGCAGCCCCGCCGAACCATCTCAGCCGCAACGGGTTCGACGATGTTGGTGACGATGTCGCGGTACAGGTCGTCGGGAAGCCACGGCACCGGCGCATAGGCACCCATGCCGCCGGTGTTGGGGCCGGTGTCGCCGTCGCCGACACGCTTGAAGTCCTGCGCGGGCAGCAGCGGCACCACGGTTTCACCGTCGACGACGCAGAACAGCGACACCTCGGGCCCGTCCAGGAACGACTCGAGCAGCACCGGGTGCCCCGCCTCGAGCAGCCCGGCGGCGTGCGCGCGCGCGACACCGCGATCCGCGGTCACCACGACGCCCTTGCCGGCGGCCAGCCGGTCGTCCTTGACCACCCAGGCCGGGTCGCCCGCAGGAGGCCCGAACCGGTCCAGTGCGGCATCCAAATGGGCGGGGCTGTCAACGGTTTCGCTGGTCGCGGTGCGCACGCCGGCAGCGGCCATGACCTCCTTGGCGAACGCCTTGGACCCTTCGATGCGCGCGGCGTCCTTACTGGGCCCGAAGCAGACGATGCCGGCCGTTCGCAGGGCGTCGGCCACGCCCAACACCAGCGGGACCTCCGGGCCGATGACCACCAGGTCGGCCCGGACCTCCCGCGCCAGGGCGACGACGTCGGAACCCGACGTGATGTCCACGTCGTGCTGCTCGGCGACCCGGGCGGTGCCGGCGTTGCCGGGGGCGACAAACAGCTCCGTGACCTGCGGGTCTTTCCGAAGCGCCAGCAGCAGCGCATGCTCACGGGCACCCGAACCGATCACCAGGACTCGCACGACACGTCAGACTAGCCGGGGCAAACGCCAAACGCCTACGGCACCCGCGTTCACAGAATCTTTTCGAGCAGATTTTTGAGGTCTTTCCGCTGCGCGACGGTGAGGCGTCCGAGACGCTTGTCGAACTCCGCGGACAGCAGCGCCAGCCCGTCCGTGGCGGCTTTGCGCCCGGCCGGGGTGAGTAAGAGCCGATGGCGCCGCAGGTCGCTGGCGTCGATCTGGCGCCGCACGAAGCCCGCGGCCTCAAGCCGTTTGAGGTAAACCGTGATCGTCGCCTTGGGCATGCTCAACGCCGCAGCGAGTTCGGCCGGATAGGGGTGCTCGTCGATCTCCGCAAGCAGGAAGAGCTCCTTGGATTCGAGCCCCAGCGCGCAGATGTCGGCCTCGGCGCACGAGATGACCGACAGCAGCACCCGATAGTTCAACGACCAGATCTTGGCCGCGTCGACCGCTGGCACCGACTTGCCAGATCGTTCAGACATAAACTAGTTTAGGAATGAACAAACACATAATCGAACAATTTACCAGAAAGTGGCCACCATGCCTCTGGATCAGTACGTGACACTCGGACGCTCCGGCCTGCGCGTCAGCCCCCTGTGTCTGGGCGCCATGACATTCGGCGAGGACCTCGGCTGGGGCACCAGTGTCGAGGAGTCTCAACAGATCATCGATCGATACACCGACCTCGGTGGCAACTTCATCGACACGGCCAACTTCTACACCCGAAGCCACTCCGAGAAGATCATCGGTGACCACATCGGGCGCGACGCCGGTCGCCGCGATCGCCTGGTGATCGCGACCAAGTTCAGCGGCAACCTGTATCCGGGAGATCCCAACGGCGGCGGCTCGGGCCGCAAGTCGCTGATCAACGCCTGCGAAAACTCGCTGCGGCGTCTGCAAACCGACTACATCGACCTGTACTGGCTGCACATCTGGGATGCCAACACACCCATCGACGAGACGATGGCGGCGCTCGACGATCTCGTCCGCGCCGGCAAGGTCCGCTACATCGGCGTCTCGGACACCCCGGCGTGGAAGATCGCCCAGGCCAACCTCATCGCCCGGTTCCGCGGCTGGTCGAGCTTCGTCGGCCTGCAGGTCGAGTACTCACTGCTGGAGCGCTCCATCGAACAGGAACTGGTTCCGATGGCGTCCGAATTCGGCCTCGGCATCACACCGTGGTCGCCGCTCAAGGGCGGCGCGCTGAGCGGCAAGTACACCCGGGCCAGCGCCGGCCGGCAGGACTCCGGCCGCGGCGCGATGGTCGACGCCTTCCTCGACGACAAGACCTACGCCGTTGTCGACGAACTCGAGCTCATCGCCAAGGCCCACCAGACGAACGTCGCCAGCGTGGCGCTGGCCTGGGTGCGCGCGCAGCCTGGCGTCTCGTCCGTCATCATCGGGGCGCGCAGGCTCTCGCAGCTCAACGACAACGTCCTCGCCGTCGACGTGGGCCTCGGCGCCGACGAACTGGCGCGGCTCGACGAGCTGACCAAGCCGAAGTTCGGGTTTCCGAACAACATGCTGGAGATGGCGCCGGGCATTCTCAACGGCGGGACGTCGGTCAACGGCGTCTCCGGACCGATTTCCGAGTACGTGATGCCCGAAGGCGGGCGGCCATACTGATTGACCGTCAGCCGAGTGCCTCATAGATGAGCCGGGTGTATTTCCGCGTCCGATCGGTTCCGCCCGATGTGACTTGTCCCATCTTGTTCATCACATAGGCGAACGTGGTGCGGCGGTCGACGTTCATCACCACCATGGAGCCGCCCCAACCGCCCCAGTAGCAGGTCCTCTCGTCGGGGATGTCGGGCACCGCCTCCGGATGGGGGAGGGCAAACCCGATGCCCCACCGTGCCGGCATGGCCAGCACCAGATCGGTGCCGTTGGCCTGCTCCTCGAAGATCAGGTCGATGGTGTCGGGTCGCAGGAACCGTACGCCATTAATCTTGCCGCCCAACGAAATCGGGGACAGGGCGCGGACCAGCGAACGCGCGTTGGCGTGTCCGTTGGCCGATCCGATCTCAGCTCGGCGCCACGCCGTCGTCTCGGCTGCCAGCGCGGTCTCCGCGGCGGGCGGGATCGCGGCGAACGTCTTATACATCGGATGGTCATGGGGGACCGCGTCGAGCGGCACGTCCAGCGGAGGCGGCGGGACCAGTTCGGCGATTCTGTGGTCGTCTTCGGGCCGGGCGCCGATCTGCAGGTCAGCGCCGAGCGGCTCGGCGATCTCCTGTCGCACAAAGTGTTTCAGAGTCATGCCGGTGGTTCGGCGGACCAGTTCGCCGACGAGGTGCCCAATGGTCACCGCGTGGTATCCCGACGCGGTGCCGGGTGGCCACCACGGCGCCTGGGCGGCAAGCTGAGAAGTGGCTTTTTCCCAGTCGTAGACGTCCTCCAGGGCGAAGGGGGGCTCCCAGCCGGACATCCCGGAGGTGTGGCTGAGGATGTGGCGCACCTCGATGTCCTGCTTGCCGCTCGCGGCGAACTCGGGCCAGTACTTTGCGACCGGGGCGAACGGGTCGAGCAGGCCGCGGTCGATCAGCATCAGCGCCGCCAGCGCGGTCACGTTCTTGGTGCTGGAAAAAACGTTGACGATGGTGTTTTCCGACCATTCGCGGGTTCTGGCCCTGTCGGCATGCCCGCCCCAGATGTCCACGACGACGTCGCCGCCGACATCGATGGCGATCGCGGCGCCGAGTTCGCCGCCGGTGCTGACTTCGTCGGCCAGCGCGGCGACGAGATCCCCGAAACGGCTGTCGTAGTGGCCGTGCAGCACGCCCGTCGTGAAGTTGGCGTCGATCGAGTCGCGGTTGCCGGCAAGACCGGTCTGGCTGTTCATCTGTACCTCCTTGAGTCCGAGGAACCAAGTGTGCGATGACGGCCGGCGAAGAACATTGGTCAAGGCGCGTAGATCCTCCGCGGACGCGGCCGAGCGGACGTATAGGCCATTCTGCTGATGTTTGCCGCGTCTGATCGACGCACGCTGGCTAACATGACTGAGACCGAGCGGTGCGCGGACACGCTGCGTTTGAACTGGAGCGATTTGGGGTTGAGCGAGCTCCCGACGGGAACCGTGACGTTGCTGCTGGCCGACGTCGAGGGCTCGACGCGGTTATGGCAGACCCAGCCCGATGAAATGCGCGCCGCCGTCACGCGGCTGGACCAGGCGGTGTCGGACCTGGTGACCGAGC
>NZ_LZJJ01000036.1:0-19049 GCF_001667625.1 Mycobacterium sp. E1715 | reverse complement strand
GAAGGCAGGGCCGCCGTCGATAACCAGCGAGCCGTTCGGTCAGGTGGGTGAGGCGCCCGTGCGCCGCTATACGCTCACCAGCGGACACGGCATGCGCGTGCGAATCCTGACCTACGGCGGCATCATTCAGTCGATCGAGGTCCCCGATCGCACCGGACTCATCGGTTGATCCCTCTAGCTGACGCCAGGCTCCGGGTCGAGGGCTTTCCCGGTCTGACGGACTAGCTGTCGCTTAGGCAGCGAGAGCGTAGTCGCGCTGATGTGAATCGGCGCTTAATTGGTTGCAACGACGCTTACGGTGGTCTCTTGCCTGCACCGGCACGCTTCCCTTGATTCGATGCGCGAAGTCGAAACCGTTCAGCCCCTCGCATCCCCGCCGATTTTCGGCAGGACAATCAATAGTACGCCGTGATCAACGCGCGGCAACGAACGTATCTTCCCGGTCCGCGCTGCGATCAGATCACGAAATTCAGGTGCTCGACGACCTGGGCGGCCACGTCCTCGTCACCGCCGAGGTCGACGGATTGCGCCCGGGCGCGGCACATGGGCCGGCCGCCGGCCAGCCGGGTGAACTGCAGGCCGTCCAGCCGGATCGCCACCGTCGGCTCCTGGCCGCCGAAGTCGTCGACCAACCGGGCCCGCCCATCGACGCTGACGCGGATGTTGCGGGACAGCGGCCCGGTCAGCTCGAACAGGACCCGCGAGCCCTCGGGCGCCTTGGCCCGCTTGCCCACCACGTAGCCCATGGTGGCGGCGATCTCGTCCAGGGACAGTTCAGCCGCGGGACTGGCGAGCTGCTCATCGGACGACGGCCAGCGCAGCGCCTCGCGGATGTCCTGCTCGTGCATCCAGCAGTCGAACACCCGGACGCGCATGAATCGCCCGTAGCTCTCCGGGCCCACCGGCGTCACCGTCACGGCGTCCCAGTCCTCGGCGGACATGTCCGTCAGCGCCGCGCGCCGGTCGTCGGTGATGTCCTTGAACCGTTTGAGCACGTCGCCGCCGGGCTCCGCGCTCAGGTAGCGCACCCAGCACTCGTTCATCGCGCCGATGTCGTTGCGAACATGCTCGAGCGTCGAGACGTCGATGTCGGGTTGCGGCGCGGGGACGCCGGCGAGGAACGACTCGGTGCCGATCATGTGCGCCACCAACGCCTTGACGTCCCAACCGGGCAGCGGGCTGGCCGCCTCCCACTCCGCCTCCGGCAACCCGTCCAGCAGGGCGGTGATGTCGTCCCACACCGCGAACAGACCCGCGAGCACTTCGGACTTGTCGAGCTTGGTGACAGGGCGATCGGCCATGGTCGGATAGTAGGCCGATCATTTCCCGATCAAGAGCCCGATCCGAATAATGACCAGGGCGCCCACGGCCAGCAGTCCGCCGACGGCGATCATCGCCGGGGGTCCGGGGTAGACGGTGACCCACGCCCCCGCCGCGATGGCGACCAGCGCGTGGATGGCGCGGGCGGCGGAGAATCGCTGCTTGCGCAACACGGACAGCAGCACGCCGCGCGGAATCGCACGCACTAGCCACCACAGCACGGCGATCATGGCCGCGGTGAGCAACCCCACGGCCACTCGCGCCACCGCGGTCGGACGCCCGTCGTTGTAAGCCCCCGCGGTGATGGCGAGCAACACGCTCAGCACACCGGCCCCGACGGTGACGCCAGCGAGCACCTTTCGCAGCACAACCCCGATGTTTCGGCGAGCCAGGTCCGCCAGTTCCGGGTCGCTTCCCGCGGCCCCGAGAAACCCACGCAGGGCGCGACTGAACTTGTTCCCATCCAATCGGTGAATGGCCAGATCGTTGAGCGCCTCGGCGTTGCCGGGATCCAACTGCAACGCTTGCCGATAGGAGGCGACGGATTCGGAACGCCGCCCGAGCCGATGCAGGATCGCGCCCCGCAAGTTCAGCGCATCGACATCGTTGGGTTCGAGCTGCAGCGCCCTATCGATGACGTACAGGGCCGTCGCCATTTGTCGCGACCTCAGCAGCAGAGCCGCGTACAGGCGGTATTGGGCTGCCTGGTTCGGATGGGCGACCACCCCCCGCCACGCCATCCACATTGCGTCATAGTTGCGGCCGAGACCCTCGAGCGCCAACGCGTAGACCCGCATCGCGAATTCGTGTTGCGGCGCGACCGACAACGCTGCATATGCGCTGTTGGCTGCGGGCCCATGGTTTTTGAGTGCGTGATCGGCCGCGGCGTGCAGGGCCAGCAGGTCAGGGTCGTTGGGATTTTGCGACAACGCAGCGCGGGTGACATCTCGTGTCCGCTGGTAATTCCTGGTCGCGTAATACGCGCGGGCGACCTGCAGGGCGCTGTCGGCTCGAACGCCGGGGTCCGACGTCACCGGTGGTCACCGAAACTTCCTGCGGCGCAGGTACTTCGCCAACTCGTCGTACGTGCCGTCACCGTTGGCGAATTCGACGACATTGCGCGCCGTCTCGAACCAGGGGCCGGTGCTGGGCCGGATCTGAGCGAGCGCGTTGTCGATATCGGCCATCAGCACCGGCCGCACCTGGCCGCTGCGCATCGAATCCGCCATCGCAAGCTGCGTCGCGATCTCGCACACGTAGGCCAAGTCGGCGCCGGAGAAGCTTTCGGTGCGGTTGGCGATCGTCTTGAGGTCGATACCGGAGACCGGCCGGTCCTGCAGGTGCGATCGCACGATGCCCGCTCGGGCGCCGACGTCGGGCAGGCCGACGAAAATCATCCGGTCGAATCGGCCCGGCCGCCTCAGCGCCGGGTCGACATCCCAGGGCGCGTTGGTGGCGCCCAGCACGTACACACCGTCGTTGATCGACCCCGCCGAATCCATCTCCTCCAGCAGCGTGTTCACCACCGGCCGCATCCCCGAGCTGCCGCTCAGGGCCGAGCGCCGATGACCCAACGCGTCCACCTCGTCGAAGAACAGCACGCAGGGCGCGTTGCGCCGGGCGGTGTCGAAGACGGCGCGGATGCTGCGCTCGCTGTTACCGAACCACTGGTGCAGAACGTCGGCGATGCCAACTTGATAGAAGTTCGCACCCAGCTCGCCCGAAATGGCTTTGGCAATGAACGTCTTGCCGCAGCCCGGTGGGCCGTACAGCAGCAGCCCGCCGCGCGCGGTCACCTTGTACGCCTTCATCAGCTCGGGATTCTTGATCGGGCCGAGCAGCGAAAGGTCCAGCTGCCGTTTGACGTCCTCCATGCCGGCGACGTCGTCGAGCCGGACGCGGACGCGCTGCACGACGTCGAAGTCGTCCTCGTTGACGGCGTCCGGGGGGCGCTCGATGAACGCGGGCTCGATGATGTCGGCGACCTCGCGTTCGGCGCTCGACCAGTCGAACCCCTCCTGGCCGGCGGGTGGCTCTCCCGGCGACGGCGGACCCTCGGACGATGCCCCCAGCGCCGCGGTGCACCGCTGCAGCAGGCTCAGTGCCTGGGCGTTGCCCGGTTGCTGGGTCAGCGCCGTACTGCAGTGACTCAGCGCCTCGGCGTACCGCCCCTTGTCCGCGAGCAAATTGGCGAGATGCAGCCTCAGCTCGATCACGTCGGGGCTGCGTTCCACCGCGCCCGACAACTCCCGGATGACCGGGTCCTCGGTATCGGATGCCCCCACCGTCATCTCCCCGCGTATGAGTGCTGGCAGCCCAATACTAAGGGGGCAGCGCCGTCAGCTGGCGGCGATCATGGCCACGGAGCCCATGGCCATCACCATGCCGAACCCCTGCCACCGCGTGAGCCGCTCGCGCAGCACGACCATCGCCAGCACGACCGTGGCCGCCGGGTAGAGGGAGATCAGGATGCTGGCCAGCGAGAGCAACCAGGTGTGCAACGCCAGCAGCATGGTCACGTTGGCGCAGATGTCCAGCACGGCCACGGCCAACGCCAGCTTCAACGGCTTCCCGCGCGGCGCCCGCAGGTTGTCACTGGCCGCGGCCATCACGAAGATCACCACGGTGGCCGCGAGCCGGGCGAAGACCAGCGGCCACAGTTTGCACGCGTGGGGCGCCTGGTGCAGAAAGACCAGGTTCAGTCCCATCGCCGAACCGGCCAGCAGCGTGAGCCACGCCACCTTCGGGGTGAATCGATACGGGGTGACGCCCTGTGCGGTCGCTTCCCGGCTCACCAGCATGACCGCGACCAACGCCAGCACGAAGCCCACCGAAGCGCCTGGCCCCGGCCGCTCCCCCAGCGCCACTCCGACCGCGACCGGGACGGCCGCGTTCAGCACCGCCGCCAGCGGCGAGACGACAGAGATCGGCCCGGCGCCCAGCGCGGCAAAGAAGGCCCACATGCCGACCGCCATTCCGACGCCGTAGAGGCAACCCCAGAAAACGGCGCCCCACGAGATCGGCCCGCCCACCGCCAGGGCCAGCGCGCCCAGCAAGAACGTCTCGATCGGATAGACCACCAGCATCACGCGCAGCGCGGCGACCCGGCGAGCGGCTACACCGCCCACGAAATCGCTGACGCCGTAGGTAACGGCCGACAGCTGCGCGTAAGCGGCCCCGATCAGCTCATGCCCTTGGCTCGGCGACCCAATTCACGGACCACTTCGCGCTGGGCATCGCGGCGGGCCATGTCCTGACGTTTGTCGTGCGCTCGCTTGCCGCGCGCTAACGCGAGCTCGACCTTGACCTTTCCTTCGGAGAAATACAGAGACATCGGCACGAGGGCGAGGTTACCATCTCGTATCTTTCCGACCAGACGGTCGATTTGTTGCCTATGTAACAACAACTTTCGATTGCGACGTGGGTCATGGTTGGTCCAGCTACCGTGCTCGTACTCAGGAATATGCAAGTTGCGCAACCAGACTTCGCCGTCGTCAACGGTTGCGAACGCGTCGGCCAGCGACGCGTGTCCCTCCCGAAGGCTCTTCACCTCGGTGCCCTGCAAAGCCACTCCGGCCTCGAAAAGTTCGATGACCGAATAGTTGTGCCGCGCTTTGCGATTGGTGGCGATGATCTGTTTGCTGCCACGCTTGCCGCCCGCCGCCCTGGCCCGGCCGGGATCTTTCGCCACAGCTACCGCCGGATGTAGAGGCGCAACGTCGCGTAGGAGGTCAGCCCGGCGATCGACACGCCGAGCAGGAACAGCCACGGCGAGATGTAGAGGATGTCGGCGTAGTCGACCTTGGCGATCAAATGCGCTTGGTAGAACTGGCTCAGCGCGTTGTCCAGGAACCACGCTCGCACCAGAACCAGGCCGACGATCGCGATGGCGACACCGATGGCCGCGGCCAGCATCGCCTCCACCAGGAACGGCAGCTGGGTGTACCAGCGGCTGGCCCCGACCAACCGCATGATCTGGATCTCCGTGCGCCGCGTGTGCGCGGCGACCTGGACCATGTTGGCAATCAGCAGGATCGCCCCGATGGCCTGCACCAGGGCGACGGCGAACGCGGCGTCGCGCAAACCGTCCAGGACGGCGAATAGCCTATCTATCAAATCTTTTTCGTTGAGGATGCTGCGCACGCCGGGCTGGCCCTGCATCGCGGCGTCGAACTCCGCGTGCTGTTCGGGGTTGTTCAGCTTGACGATGAACGACGCGGGAAACGACTCCTTGCCCGCCACGTCCTTGAACTCCGGGAACTTCTTGATCGCGTCGTTGTAGGCGTCCTGCCGGTTGACGAAACGCACCGATTTGACGTCTTGGCGCGCATCGATCTTGTCCCGCAGCGCTTTACACGGGCCGGACCCGCATGTCGCGTCGTTGGCGGAGATGTCGTCGGTGAGGAACACCTGCGTCTCCACGCGGTCGAGATAGATCTCCCGCGAGTTGTCGGCCAACCGCACCACCAGCAGACCGCCACCGAACAGGCCGATCGAGATGGCCGTGGTGAGGATCATCGCCGCCGTCATCGTGACGTTGCGACGGAGCCCGGTCAGGACCTCGTTGAACAGGAAGCCAAAGCGCACTTAGCGGTCCATCCCATAGATGCCGCGCTGCTCGTCGCGAACCAGCCGCCCCAGAGACAACTCCACGACGCGCTGACGCATCGAGTCGACGATGTGGTGGTCGTGCGTCGCCATCAACACCGTCGTCCCCGTGCGGTTGATCCGCTCCAACAAATCCATGATGTCCTTACTGGTGTCTGGGTCGAGATTGCCAGTCGGCTCGTCGGCCAGCAGAACCAGGGGCCGGTTGACGTACGCGCGCGCGATCGCCACGCGTTGCTGCTCGCCGCCGGACAACTCGTGGGGCAGCCGGTTCGCTTTGCCGGACAGGCCGACCGTTTCGAGCACCTCGGGCACCACCCGGTTGATGGCGTCGGCCCGCCGGCCGATCACCTCCAGCGCGAAGGCGACGTTCTCGTAGACGGTCTTCTGCTGCAGCAGGCGGAAGTCCTGGAACACGGTTCCGATCACCTGGCGCAGCTTCGGAATGTGACGACCGCGCAGCTTGTTGACGTGGAACTTCGACACCCGGATGTCGCCGGAGGTGGGGTTCTCCTCGCCGAGCAGCAGCCGCATGAACGTCGACTTACCGGAACCCGACGGGCCGATCAGGAAGACGAACTCACCCTTGTCGATTTTGACGTTCACGTCCTCTAACGCCGGACGGGCCGACGCTTTGTACTTCTTGCTGACATGGTCAAGGGTGATCATCACGGCACGCCAGTGTAGCCGTGAATTTCGCTGGCAAGCCAAGTCAACTGGCCGGCGGTGGCGAAGTGGGCGCCGGGCCGGGCCCCGGCTGCGGTAGCTGAGGCGGCGATGCGGGGCTGCTGGTGCTGGGCGGGCAGAAGGGCGGCGGCAGCAGGCACGGCAGCTGCGGCAGCGCCGGTGGCGGCGTGGTGGTGGTCGTCGTCACGGGCGGCGGTGGCGGCGGCGGCGTGCTCGTCGGGGTCGGCGTGTAGGTGACGGTCGGCGGCGGCTGCTGCACGCGACTGCGCGGCACCCAGGTGTAGTTCGGGTCGGGGACGAAACCGGGCGGCACCACCTGCTGCGCGGGTGGCTTGGGCGCCGGTTCCGGGCGGTAGGTGTCGTAGACCCACCACGCGGCGAAGAAGGCGATGATCAGCACGAGGGTCGAGGTGCGGAGCCGCCCGCCGAACATGTATTTCGGCCAGCGATGATCCGCGTCCGAGTCTTCGCTGCGCTTCTCGAAGATGCTCAGGGTGAATTTCAACGCTTCTGCACCGCACCTTCGACGTCGTCGTCGATTCGCTCCTCGGCCGCCTGGGCCACCGGGACGGACGGGTCTTCCACCAGCCCGACCTTCGCGTCCGCCGCGGTCATGATGCCGACGCGGGCCAGCGCCCGTATGACCAGGACACGCAGCTGTCGGCCGGCCTCGAACTGCTTGCCGGGCAGCGTGCGGGCCACCAGACGCAGGGTGACGGTGTCGACTTCGATGCTCTCCACACCCATGACGGTGGGCGCGTCCAACAGCAACTCGCCCAGTAGCGGGTTTTCCATCGCGCGGTCGCATTCCTGGTGCAAGACCTCGTTGACCCGGTTCAGGTCGGCGCTGGTGGACACCGGGATGTCCACCACCGCGCGCGCCCAGTCCTTGGACAGGTTGACCACCTTGACGATCTGTCCGTTGGGGATGGTCAACACCTCGCCGTCCGCTGAGCGCAGGCGGGTCACCCGAAGCGTCACGTTCTCGACGGTGCCGCTGGCCTCCGTCGAGGAGACGACGGTGAGGGTGACCAGGTCCCCGAAGCCGTACTGGCGCTCCGCCAAGATGAAGAAGCCGGACAACAGGTCCCTGACGAGCTGCTGCGCCCCGAAACCCAGGGCGGCGCCGACCACGGTGGCCGGCGCGACCAGTCCCCCCACGGAGAACTGCAGCACGTCGGCGATCTGCATGATCACCCAGATGCTGATCAGGACCACCGACACCCAGGAGATCACCGAGGCCATCGCCTGGCGGTGCTTGGTCGCCTCCGAGCGCACCAGCGCGTCGCTTTCGGCGAAACCCAGGTTGAGCTGACGGGTGATCTGCTGCGCCACCCAGTTGACGAACCGGGCCGCCAGCACCGCCACGATCAGCACCATCACGATCCTCAGACCGCGGGTGATGATCCACTGCCCGATGTCGCCGCGCCAAAATTCGTGCCAGCCCAGCGCCCTTGTCAGGGCGGTCGAGGCAAGAAGAGTTGTGTTAGTCGTCATCTTTTCGGTTGCGCCACCGGATTCCCGCTTCCAGGAACCCGTCGATGTCTCCGTCCAGGACGGCCGCCGGATTGCCGACCTCGTACTCGGTCCGCAGATCCTTGACCATCTGATAGGGATGCAGAACGTAGGAGCGCATCTGATTGCCCCACGAACTGCCGCCTTCACCTTTCAACGCGTCGAGTTCTGCGCGTTCTTCGGAACGCTTGCGCTCCAACAACTTTGCCTGAAGCACTCGCATCGCCGAGACCTTGTTCTGCAATTGCGATTTTTCGTTCTGGCAAGTCACGACGATACCCGTTGGGATGTGGGTTAGACGAACGGCCGAGTCGGTGGTGTTCACGGATTGGCCGCCGGGCCCGCTGGAGCGGTAAACATCAACGCGCACATCGCCTTCCGGGATGTCGATGTGATCGGTGGTGTCCACCACGGGAAGCACCTCGACCTCCGCGAACGACGTCTGGCGTCGATTCTGGTTGTCAAAGGGGCTGATCCTGACCAATCGATGGGTACCCTGCTCGACCGACAACGTGCCGTAGGCGAACGGGGCGTGCACGGCGAACGTCGCGCTCTTGATGCCCGCCTCCTCGGCGTAGGACGTGTCGAACACTTCGACGGGGTACTTGTGCTGCTCGGCCCACCGGATGTACATCCGCATCAGCATCTCGGCCCAGTCGGCCGCGTCCACCCCGCCGGCGCCCGACCGGATGGTGACCAGCGCCTCCCGCTCGTCGTACTCCCCCGAGAGCAGCGTGCGCACCTCGGTGGCTTCTATATCGGCCCTCAGCGCCTTCAGCTCGGCGTCCGCCTCGGCGAGCGCTTCTGTTTTGCTGGCGGCGCCCTCCGCTTCTTCGGCCGCCAGCTCGTAGAGCACCGGCAGATCATCGAGCCGTTGCCTCAGCTCTTCGATGCGACGCAGTTCCCCCTGGGCGTGGGACAACTGGCTGGTCACCCGCTGCGCGTTGGCCTGGTCATCCCACAATTGGGGATCGGACGCCTCGTGTTCGAGCTTCTCGATCCGGCTGCGCAGACCGTCCACATCGAGCACCCGCTCCACCGTGGTCAGGGTGGAGTCAAGGGCGGCGATGTCGGCTTGACGGTCGGGTTCCACAGCGGACAACGTTACCGGGACGCTCCGAGCGCCCCGGCTCCCGGCGAGTGCCCGGGCCACGACCAGCGGTCATGCGTTTAGCATCGAGTCACGGTCATGTGCACCCCGCGCCGCGCGCCGCCAGCCCCCCGCGCGCTAACCGGGCACGAATAGAAGGTCGAGTATGCGTCCATACCACGTTGCCATCGTCGGCTCCGGACCGTCCGGGTTCTTCGCCGCGTCCTCCCTGCTCAAAGCGGCGGACGCGGCCGAAGACATCGAGGTGGCCGTCGACATGCTGGAGATGCTGCCGACCCCGTGGGGGCTGGTGCGCTCGGGCGTCGCGCCCGACCACCCGAAGATCAAGTCGATCAGCAGGCAGTTCGAAAAGACCGCCGAAGATCCCCGCTTCAGATTTTTCGGCAATGTGGTGGTCGGCGAGCACGTGCAGCCCGACGAACTGTCCGAACGCTACGACGCGGTGATCTACGCCATCGGCGCGCAATCCGACCGGTCGTTGAAGATTCCCGGCGAGGACCTGCCCGGCAGCATGGCCGCGGTGGAATTCGTCGGCTGGTACAACGCGCACCCACACTTCCAAGAACCCGGCCCCGACCTGTCGGGCGCCCGGGCCGTGGTCGTCGGCAACGGCAACGTCGCCCTCGACGTCGCCCGCATCCTGGTGACCGATCCCGACGTGCTCGCACGCACCGACATCGCCGACCACGCCCTGGAGTCGCTGCGGCCGTGTGGCGTGGAGGAAGTGGTGATCATCGGGCGGCGCGGGCCGCTGCAGACCGCGTTCACCACGCTGGAGTTGCGCGAGCTGGCCGATCTGGAAGGCGTCGACGTGATCGTCGATCCGGCGCAGCTCGAGGGCATCACCGCCGACGACGAGGCCGCCGCGGACAAGACGACGAAGCTGAACATCAAGGCGTTGCGCGACTACGCCACGCGGGCGCCACGGCCCGGCCATCGCCGGATCGTGTTCCGGTTCATGACTTCGCCGATCGAGATCAAGGGCGACGGCAAGGTGGAGAGCATCGTGCTCGGGCGCAACGAATTGGTCAACGACGACAGCGGCCGGGTATCCGCCAAGGACACCGGCGAGCGCGAGGAGCTGCCGGTTCAACTGGTGGTGCGGTCGGTCGGGTACCGAGGTATGCCCACCCCCGGTCTGCCGTTCGACGAGAAGACCGCGACCATCCCCAACGCCGCGGGCCGGGTGGAGGGCAGCCGCAACGAATACGTCGCCGGATGGATCAAGCGCGGGCCGACCGGTGTCATCGGCACCAATAAGAAGGACTCCCAGGACACCGTCGACACGCTGATCGCCGATCTGGACCGCGCGAAGGAATCCGGTCTGCCGGACTTCCCCGACGACCACGCCGACCAGCTGGCCGACTGGCTGGCCTCACGCCAGCCCAAACTGGTCACCTCCGCGCACTGGGAGGTCATCGACCGTCATGAGCGCGCCGCCGGGGAGCCGCACGGGCGCCCGCGCGTCAAGCTGCCCAACCTGGCCGAGCTGCTGCGGATCAGCCACGGCTGATCACCGGGCGACGGTTGCCGGCGGCCCGTCGTCCAGCGCCCGTCCATGAAAACGACGCAAGAGCGCCACCACGTCGGCGCGGTCGATCAGATCCGCCGTCACAGGTTGCTGCACCGTATCGCCAGCACCGAATGCCCCACGTTGCAGACGTCGGCGGCGGTGTGGGAGTCGGTGACCAGCAACTGGCCCGCTTCGGGGTTGGCGTGCAGGTACTGCTCCACACTGCCGCGCACGATCGCGGATTCCGCCCGGACGTCGGGATACAGTCGCGTCCACCGCGCGAGCCGCCGGCTCAATCGTGCTTGGGCCGAACGCATTCCGTCGCCGGCGTCGTGCGAGTCCTCGCCGTATACCCAGAGCGCGTGCAGCGTGGCTCGGCGCAGCCTCGCCTCCTCGAAAGCGTGCCGCAGCACCATGCCGTTGTCGACTTCGGCGAGGACGCTCCCGACCTTCGGCGCCGCCGAGCGGCGGGCCGGCTGATGGATGACGGCCACCGGGCACCGGGCCGAGCCGGCCAGGGCGCTCGCGACGGACGTTCCGCCGTGGCGGGCGTGGTTGAGCCCGATCGAACCGATGCAGATCATGGCCGCCGACCTCGCCTCCTCCATCAACTTGGTGAGTGGCCTGCCATAAAGGATGTCGGCTTCGATCTTCACCTGCGTGCCGGTGGCCTCCACTGCCCGGTGGGCGTCGGCCAGCGCCGTGCGTGCGGCGGCGAGGCGCGCCTCGCTGGCGGCCGCGGTCGGCGCGTCCCGTGGATCGACGACGTAAACCAATCGCATCGGGATGTCCCGGCTGACTGCCTCGTCGATCGCCCACAGGGCCGCCTGCACCGCCCCACTCGATCCGTCCACACCCACGACGATCGCCGGAGCGGGATAGCTGGTGCTCATCGAGGGCTCCTTCGCTCAGCTGTGGGCGGGCACTTTCCGGTCGCTCGGTGACGACGCTATGACCGGGAACCCCTCTCCCACAGAGGCATTGGTCCCCGACTATGTGCCATTCGGCCCCTGGGTACCGGCGGCGGCGGACCGCAGGCCACGCCAGTTATCAAGCGGTTCAGCGGCTTTCGCTATTTGTCAGGCGTTTGATAAGACTGGGACTGGTTAACGTAAGGTAAACGCTCGGCAAACGGAGTCTGAATTAAGGGTGGCCGGCGCCGCGAAATCAGCAAAACCCCGCACGTGTGGTCCGCACCTGCGACCTTTGAAGTGCCCGAACATCGAAGGTTTCTCGCGATGCCCTGTGCGCACGGTCCGCCAACTCGATAACCGCCACGCTGCCCGGTAGCCAGCCGTGGAGCGATTCCGCCCGGGCCGCCTCTCGTCCGTTCGCCGGGGAGGGCTTCGCCTGCCCGCCGACCGGCACGAGCGGCCAAAGACCGTCGCTAATCATTCTTGCCCACAACGCACTTGAGGGATGGACACTATGGATTGGGCTTTTCTTCCGCCAGAGGTCAACTCTGCCCGGATGTACACCGGCCCGGGGCCGGGATCGCTGTTGGCCGCCGCGGGAAGTTGGGATGCGCTGTCGGCCGAACTGACCTCCACCGCCGCGTCTTACGAGGCGGTGCTGTCGAGTCTCGGCCTGCAATGGCGGGGCTCCGCTGCCGACGCGATGGCGTTCGCGGCCGCCCGCTACCTGGCGTGGTTGCAGGCGACCGCCGAGCAGACACAACAGACAGCCATGCAGGCGCGAACCGCGGCGGCGGCTTACGAGCAGGCGTACACGATGACGGTGCCGCCGCCGGTGATCGCGGCCAACCGCACCCTGCTGGCATCGCTGGTGGCGACCAACATCGTGGGCCAGAACACCGCGGCCATCGCGGCCGTCGAGGCGCAATACGCCGATTTCTGGGCCCAGGACACCGCAGCCATGACCGGCTACGCCGCGTCCTCTTCGGCGGCGATGCAGCTGCCGAAGTTCGCCAGCGCGAACAAATCCACCGCGGAGTCCGGGGTCAGCGCCCAGCATGCCGCCGTGACCGCGGCCGGCATGAAGGCCGCCGCGTCCAATGCCGTCAAGCAGTCGCTCTCACCGCAATCGGCGCAGACGTTGCTGAGTCCGAATCCGGCGGCCGCACCCATTCAGCAAGCGGCCGCGAACAACAACGGCGCCTTCCGGCTCCTCGACGCGATTCAGGGAACGGGCGTCGGCTTCAGTGCTCCCTACAACATGGAGCAATTCGTATCCGGAATCATTGGCGCCGAGAACAATCTGGGCATCCTGGCCAAGCCGGGGGCGGCCGCGGCCAATCTCGCACCCGCGGTCGCGGCGCCCGCACTTCGCGGCGCGGCCGCGGGCTTGGGCGGGGGCTTGGGCAACGTCACCGCAACGCTGTCGCACGCCGGGTCGATCGGGCCGATGTCCGTGCCGGCCAGCTGGTCCGCGCCCACGAGCACCCATATCTCGCCGTTATCACCCGCCGGGTTCACCACGCTGCCGGGCACCGAGGAGCCGGTGTCGTCCGGATACCCCGGCTATCCGGGCATGCCGGGCGCCGGCAACTCGCGAGCCGTCGGCGTGGGTGCGCCGCCCCGCTACGGGATACGGCTCAACGTGATACCGCGGCCGCCGGCCGCCGGGTGACATGCGGTCGATCCGCCAACGGCCGGCCAGGGAACGAACCGCTCGACGCATGCGGCTTCGTGGTGCGCGCTCATAGGGCTGTAGGACAATGGATTTCGGCATTCTCCCACCAGAGGTGAACTCCGGCCGGATGTACGCCGGCCCCGGTTCCGGCCCGCTGCTGGCCGCCGCGGGAGGGTGGGACTCGCTGTCGGCGGAGTTGACCGTCACGGCCGCGGTGTACGAATCGGTGCTGTCGGGGCTGACGGGGTTGCATTGGCACGGACCGGCATCCCGGGCGATGGCAGCCGGCGCAGCGCCCTACGTGGCGTGGCTGCATACCACCGCCGAGCGTGCACGGCAGGCCGCGATGCGGGCCCGGGCCGCGGCGGCGGCTTACGAACTCGCCCATGCCATGACGGTGCCCCCGCCCGCGATCGCCGCCAACCGCAGCCGATTGGCGCAGTTGATCGCGACGAACTTCTTCGGCCAGAACACCGCCGCGATCGCGGCCACCGAAACCGAGTACGCCGAGTATTGGGCCCAGGACGCGTCCGCGATGTACGCCTATTCGGCGGGTTCGGCTGCCGCGGCGCAGCTTTCGCCGTTCCTCTCCCCGCGGGCGGCCACCGATGCGGCCGGGATCGCGGACCAGCAGCAGGCCGTCGCACACGCCAGCACGAACTCGGGGTCTCAGGCGGTGGCCTCCGCGGCGCCGGGCTCGACCTCGGGACTCTTCCGAATCCTCGACAGCATCCAGGCTGTCCAGACCACGTTCAACGCCCTTTTCAACGCCGAGGGGTTTCCCGCCGGAATCATCCAGGCGGACAAGAACTTGGGAATCCTGCCGAACCTCGCGGCCGTCCCGGCCGCGGCGCCCACGCAGCCCGCGCTCGGGGGGCCGGGATCGGGTGTGGGGAACGTCCATGCCGTGTTGGCCCGCGCCGGGCGGATCGGGGCGATGTCGGTGCCCGCCGGCTGGACGGCCGCGACGGGCAGCCCCGTCGGGGGACTTCCGGGCGGCGGGCCATCCGCGCTGCCGACGACCGAGGCGCTGGCCCGAACCGGATCCGGCACGCCCGGGGTGCCCGGAATTCCAGGGGGCAGAGTCTCGCGGGCCGCGCTGGTCGTACCGCGTTATGGCGTCCGCATCTCGGTGATGGCCCGCCCGCCGGCGGCCGGCTGATGGATCGCTAGACCGGGGGCGGCTCGGACGGCGCGAACTTCCAGTTGTCCGGATTCTTCGGCGAATACACCACCGGAAACAACTGGCCCATGGTCGGCCACTGCTCGACGTCGACGGCCATGCGCTGATACACCGCGTGCTCGCTGACCGTCGGCCCGTTGATGACCCCGGCGATGGTGACGAATTGCTCGCCGGTCGCGTCCGGCCGCGGGCTCACCCCGGTCACCAGCAGCGTGCCGTTCAAGAGGTCTCCACGTGGGCCGCGGGGGAGGAACCGCTGAGCAAGTGCGACCGCCAAGACGCCCAGCAGCAGGATCAGGACTCCGAATTCCCACACCCCGCCATCGTAGGGCCGTGATAGGACTGCGTCATGAGCCGGGACGATCTGACGCTGGCGCTCGCGCTGGCCGACCGCGCGGACGCGCTGACTTCCGCCCGCTTCGGCGCGCTGGACCTGCGCGTCGACACCAAGCCCGACCTGACCCCGGTTACCGACGCCGACCGCTCGGTGGAAACCGAACTCCGCGAGACGCTAGGGAGCGAACGGCCACAGGACAGCATTCTCGGCGAGGAGTTCGGCGGCACCGCCGTTTTCACCGGGCGGCAGTGGATCATCGATCCCATCGACGGCACCAAGAACTTCGTGCGCGGCGTGCCGGTGTGGGCCAGTTTGATCGCATTGCTCGAAGACGGTGTGCCGACGGTCGGCGTCGTGAGCGCGCCGGCGCTGCAACGCCGGTGGTGGGCGGCTCGCGGCCTCGGCGCGTTCGTCACGGTCGACGGCGCGCCCCCGCGGCCGCTATCGGTTTCCGCTGTGGCGCAACTCGACTCGGCCAGCCTGTCGTTCTCCAGCCTGTCCGGCTGGGCCGAGCGCGGTCTGCGGGACCGCTTCATCGGGCTCACCGACGCGGTCTGGCGGGTGCGCGCGTTCGGCGACTTCCTGTCCTATTGCCTGGTGGCCGAGGGGGCCGTCGACATCGCCGCCGAACCCGAGGTGTCGGTGTGGGACCTCGCTGCCCTCGACGTCCTCGTGCGCGAAGCGGGCGGAACGATGACCGGACTCGACGGCGTCGCGGGTCCGCACCGCGGCAGCGCCGTGGCGACCAACGGGCCGCTGCACGAACTCGTGCTTCGCGCCCTCGACGCCGGCGGTCTGTGAATTAGTTAACAAGTGTTCTCTGTGATCTTACTCCGGAGTAAGATAGCCTTGTTCGCACTGCCCCGACTAACCACAGGCTGCCGACATGACCGACACAGGTTCCGGTTCCACAAAGACTTCCAAGTCCGCCCGCTCCGGTCGCAAGCGGAAAGACCAGCAGAGCGCGGTAGGGCTGCAACACCACAAGCGCACGGGCGTCGACATCGCCATCGCGCTGCTCACCCCGCTCATGGGCCAGGAATTCCTGGACAAATACCGTCTGCGCGATCCGGTCAACCGGGGCCTGCAGTACGGCACGAAGACCGTCTTCTCCACCGCGGCGGCCGCCTCCCGGCAGTTCAGGCGGGTGCAGAATCTGCGCGGCGGGCCGACCCGGCTCAAGTCGAGCGGCAAGGACTACTTCGACCTGACGCCCGACGACGAACAGCAGATGATCGTCGAGACGCTTACCGAATTCGCCGACGAGGTGTTGCGGCCCGCGGCGCCCGGCGCCGACGAGGCGGCGACCTACCCGGCCGACCTGATCGCCAAGGCCGCCGAGCTGGGCATCACCGCGATCAACATCCCCGAGGACTTCGAGGGCATCGCCGCCCACCGGTCAAGCGTGACCAACGTGCTGGTGGCCGAGGCGCTCGCCTACGGCGACATGGGTCTCGCGCTGCCGATTCTGGCCCCGGGCGGTGTGGCCGCGGCGCTCACGCACTGGGGCAGCGCGGACCAGCAGGCCACGTATCTGCACGAGTTCGCGGGCGAGAACGTTCCGCAGGCCTGCGTCGCCATCGCCGAGCCGCAACCGCTGTTCGACCCCACCCAGCTGAAGACCACCGCGGTGCGCACACCGAGCGGCTACCGCCTCGACGGCGTGAAGTCGTTGGTTCCGGCGGCGGCCGACGCCGAGCTGTTCATCGTCGGCGCCCAGCTGGACGGCAAGCCGGCCTTGTTCATCGTCGAGTCGTCGACGAAAGGCCTTACCGTCAAGGCGGATCCGAGCATGGGCATCCGCGCGGCGGCCCTGGGTCACGTGGAGCTCTCGGGCGTCTCGGTGCCGCTGAATGCGCGCCTCGGTGAGGACGAAGCCACCGACGACGACTACTCGGAGGCTCTCGCGCTGTCCCGGCTGGGCTGGGCGGCACTGGCGGTCGGCACCTCGCATGCGGTCCTCGACTACGTGGTGCCCTACGTGAAGGAGCGCGAAGCGTTCGGCGAGCCGATCGCCCACCGTCAGGCCGTCGCGTTCATGTGCGCCAACATCGCGATCGAGCTGGACGGCCTGCGGCTGATCACCTGGCGGGGCGCCGCCCGCGCCGAGCAGGGCCTGCCCTTCATCCGCGAGGCGGCACTGGCCAAGCGGTTGGGCGCCGACAAGGGCATGCAGATCGGCCTGGACGGCGTGCAGCTGCTCGGCGGCCACGGCTTCACGAAGGAACACCCGGTCGAGCGCTGGTACCGCGACCTGCGGGCCATCGGCGTGGCCGAGGGCGTCGTCGTCATCTAAGTCGTCATTCAACTCGAGCCGAAAGACCAATCATGGCAATCAATCTCGAACTGCCCCGCAAACTGCAGGCGGTGGCCGTCAAGACGCATCAGGGCGCCGCGGAACTGATGCGGCCGATCGCCCGCAAGTACGACCTGGCCGAACACGCCTACCCGGTCGAACTCGACACCCTGTACAACCTGTTCGCGGGCGCCTCGGAATCCATCGAGTTCGCCGGGGCCGACAACCTGGGCGACGAGAACAAGGACAGGGACCAAAACCACAACGGCGCGAACATGGCGGCCCTGCTGCAGACCCTGGAGGCCTGCTGGGGCGACGTCGCGATGATGTTGTCGGTCCCCTACCAGGGCCTGGGCAACGCGGCCATCTCCGCGGTGGCCACCGAGGAACAGTTGGAACGCCTGGGCAAGGTGTGGGCGGCGATGGCCATCACCGAGCCGGGCTTCGGCTCCGACTCCGCGGCGGTGTCGACCACGGCCAAGCTGGACGGCGACGAGTACGTGATCAACGGCGAAAAGATCTACGTCACAGCCGGTTCGCGCGCCACCCACATCGTGGTGTGGGCGACGCTGGACAAGTCGCAGGGGCGCGCGGCCATCAAGTCGTTCATCGTGCCGCGCGAGCACCCGGGCGTGACCGTCGAGCGGCTCGAACGCAAACTCGGCATCAAGGGCTCCGACACCGCGGCGATCCGATTCGACAACGTCCGGATCCCGAAGGAGAACCTGCTCGGCAACCCGGAAATCGAAGTGGGCAAGGGCTTTTCCGGCGTGATGGAGACCTTCGACAACACCAGGCCCATCGTGGCCGCCATGGCCATCGGGGTCGGCCGCGCCGCCCTGGAGGAGATCCGCAAGATCCTGACCGAGGCCGGCGTGGAGATCTCCTACGACAAGCCCTCGCACGCCCAGAGCGCCGCGGCGGCCGAGTTCCTGCGGATGGAGGCCGACTGGGAGGCCGCCTACCTGCTCGCGCTGCGCGCGGCGTGGCAGGCCGACAACAAGATCCCGAACTCCAAAGAGGCGTCGATGAGCAAGGCCAAGGCCGGCCGCATGGCCAGCGACGTCACCCTCAAGACTGTCGAATTGGCCGGCACCGCAGGCTATTCCGAGCAATCGATGCTGGAGAAGTGGGCGCGCGACTCCAAGATCCTCGACATCTTCGAGGGCACTCAGCAGATCCAGCAGTTGGTGGTCGCCCGCCGCTTGCTGGGCCTGTCGTCGGCCGAGCTCAAATAGCGACCGGTCTGCGCCGAACGTGCAACCATGGCGGAAATTCGGCGATTTCTTCGCCCTGAGTGCACGTTCGGCGAAACTTAGGCGCCGATCGCGTCCAGCTGCTCGCGGACCTCGTCGTCCAGCTCGATGGAGGCGACGTCGAGGTTCTCCTCGAGGTGGCGCACCGACGAGGTGCCCGGGATCAGCAGCACGTTGGGCGCCACGCCCAGCGTCCACGCCAGCGCGACCTGCGCGGGCGTGTGCCCGAGCCGGTCGGCGGTCTCGACGACCACTCGGTGGGTGAGCACCGGGTTGGGCCGGATGAAGGCGGCCCCCAGCGGGAAGAACGGAACGAACGCGATGCCGCGTGTCGTGCACTCCTCGAGCACGGGCGCCGATCCGCGGTCGACGAGGTTGAATGCGTTTTGCACACAGGCGACTTCGGTGCGCTCCAAGGCGCGCAGCAGGTGATCGCGGTTGACGTTGCTCAACCCGATCCCCCCGATCAGTCCCGCGTCGCGGGCTTCGATCATCACCGACAGCTGGTCGTCGAAAAGCTGATCCGGCCCGTCGCTTTCGAACACGCGCAGGTTGACCGCGGCCAATTGGTCGGCGCCGAGCGTGCGCAGGTTGGTCTCGATGTCGCGGCGCAAGTCGGCCGGCTCGTCGA
>NZ_LZJJ01000035.1:0-27570 GCF_001667625.1 Mycobacterium sp. E1715 | reverse complement strand
CCCGCGGCGACTTACGAACTCGCGTTCAAGGGGAATGCCTCGGACAGCTGCCCCGACGGTAAACGGGAGCACTCGATCTACGAGCGTGCGAGCAACCACTCGACGACACTGTGCTTTCTCATCAACCTGCAACAGGGCCGTTGCTATCTGTACATCAGCGACGGCGAAGCCGTGAGCCTGAGGCCGGGCGACTGCGGCGACTCAAACCGGGTACAGGTGAAAATCGTGCAGCGCATCGATGGCAGCACGGACAAAACCCAATGCCCGCAAGGGTCAAAGGGCGTCAGCTACCCGGAGCCGGCCCGCGTGTATTGCCTGGCGAGGGCCGACTCGTAACGTCGCTCAGACGGGCGTCACCGGATGCACCTGCAGCGCGCAGGCGTCGATGGTGGCCGGCACGCTCAGCACGACGGTCGTGTCCGGCGGATTGACCAGCAGATCGGTGTAGGTCGGGCACGGCTCGCCGTTCGCGTCGATGGCCACCCCCTCCACCACGGCCTGCGCCTGGGTGGACAAGGACAGGATCACGGTGGGCGGCACGTCGGCGCCGCCGGGTAGGCCGCCCATGTAGCCGCGCAGGGTGGGCTGGGCGTGGATCAGCGGTCCGCCGGACCCCGAGTCGACGCCGGGATATCCGGTCAGCGTGCAGGGCTCCGCGCCGCCGGCAAGGCTGAACACCAGCGTGGCCCCGCGGTGGCCCACGGCGGCCTGGGTCGGCGATGCGGTGACGGCGATCTGGTCCGACCAGCACGGGGTTGGTGCGTCGGCGGTGTCGATCGGGACGGCCCACGCCGCTGGCCCCGGCAGGGCGGCGGCCGCGTAAACCGTTGCGGCCGCGGCGAAGCTGGGAACGAGTCGGCGGATGCGCCGCCGCTGGCCGGGCACACCGGTGATTATCCGTCATGGGGCTGCGGTTCGACCTGAATTTGAAGCTTCCCTTTTTACCTTGCGGCGTTAGGCTCTGACGGTTGACGAGCCTCGACACTAGGAGGAAGCCAGTGACCACCACCGACGCCGTAGGCCCGTCGTCGTATCCCCCGCCGCCGGCGTTCGCCGAGCAGGCCAACGCCGGCGAGGAGTTGTATCGCGAGGCCGAAGAGGACCGGCTGGCCTTCTGGGCCGAACAGGCGAACCGGCTCTCCTGGTCGACGCCGTTCACCGAGGTGCTCGACTGGTCGCAGGCGCCGTTCGCGAAATGGTTCGCCGACGGCAAGCTCAACGTCGCCTACAACTGCGTGGACCGCCACGTCGAGGCCGGCCTCGGCGACCGCGTCGCCATCCACTGGGAGGGCGAGCCCGGCGACAGCCGCAGCCTGAGCTATTCCGAGCTGCAGGCCGAGGTGTGCAAGGCGGCCAACGCGCTGACCGCCCTGGGCCTGGTCGCCGGCGACCGCGTCGCGATCTACCTGCCGTTGATCCCCGAAGCGGTGATATCGATGCTCGCCTGCGCCCGGCTGGGCATCATGCACAGCGTGGTGTTCGCCGGCTTCACCGCGAAGGCGCTACGGGCCCGCATCGCCGATGCCCAGGCCAAGTTGGTGATCACCAGCGACGGGCAGTTCCGCCGCGGCAAGCCCGCACCGTTGAAGGACGCCGCCGACGAGGCGGTCGACGATCCCGAGAGCCCCGTCGAGCACATCCTGGTGGTGCGGCGCACCGGGATCGACGTGTCGTGGAACGACGACCGCGACGTGTGGTGGCACGACGTCGTCGACGACGCGTCGCCCGAACACACGCCGGAGCCCTTCGACGCGGAGCAGCCACTGTTCCTGCTGTACACCTCCGGCACCACCGGCAAGCCCAAGGGCATCGTGCACACCAGCGGCGGCTACCTGACCCAGTGCTCCTACACGCACTACTACATCTTCGACATCAAGCCCGAACGCGACGTCTTCTGGTGCACCGCCGACATCGGCTGGGTCACCGGCCACACCTACGGCGTCTACGGCCCGCTGTCCAACGGGGTCACCGAGGTGCTCTACGAGGGCACGCCCGACTCGCCGACCCAGCACCGGCACTTCGAGATCATCGAAAAGTACGGCGTCACAATCTATTACACCGCGCCGACGCTCATCCGGACGTTCATGAAGTGGGGCCGCGAGATCCCCGACGCGCACGACCTGTCCAGCCTGCGACTGCTGGGCACCGTGGGCGAGCCGATCAACCCCGAGGCGTGGCGCTGGTACCGCAAGGTGATCGGCGCCGAGAGCCTGCCGATCGTCGACACCTGGTGGCAGACCGAGACGGGCGCGGCGATGATCTCCCCGCTGCCCGGCGTCGCCGCGGCCAAACCGGGTTCGGCGATGAGGGCGCTGCCGGGCATCTCCGCGAGCATCGTCGACGACCACGGCGAACACCTGACGCCCACCGTCCATCACGGCGAACACGTCACCGGCTACCTGGTGTTGGACCAGCCGTGGCCGTCCATGCTGCGCGGCATCTGGGGCGACCCGGACCGCTACGTCGAGACCTACTGGTCTCGGTTCGCCGAGCAGGGCTGGTATTTCGCCGGGGACAGCGCCTATTACGACCGCGACGGCGCCATCTGGGTGGTGGGCCGCATCGACGACGTGATGAACGTGTCCGGGCACCGGCTCTCGAGCGCCGAGTTGGAGTCGGCGCTCGTCGGCCACCACGGAGTGGCCGAGGCCGCGGTGGTCGCCAAGACCGACGAGACCACGGGCCAGGCCGTCTGTGCGTTCGTCGTCTTGTGCGCCGAGTACGAGGTGCACGACGGAATCGTCGACGAGCTGCGCGCCGAGGTGGCCCGCGAGATCTCACCCATCGCCAAGCCGCGGGAGATCCACGTGGTGCCCGAACTGCCCAAGACCCGCAGCGGCAAGATCATGCGCAGGCTCCTGCGTGACGTCGCCGAGAAGCGGGAACTCGGAGACACGTCGACCCTGCTGGACCCCGGCGTTTTCGACGCGATCCAGGCCGCGAAGTAGCTCAGATCAGGCCGGTAGCGGGGTGAACCCCGCGCCCGGCCGGTGCTTGGCGTTGACGTCGGCCAGGATCGCGTTGAACGACTGCACCACGGCCGGCGTGTGCAGCGGGATGTACTTGATGATGCAGGTCGGCAGGTTGTCGCTGAACGCCCCGTGGATCATGCCGACCAGCATGTTGTTCACCGTCACCGGCGCGCCGGAATCGCCGGGCTGCCCGCACACCTGCATGACGATCGTGCCGGGGTCCTGGCCCGGGCCCCAGGTGACGCCGCACGAGTTCCCGGTGGTGCGGCCCTGCTTGCAGGCGATCTCGCCGAAGGCCGGGTCCGGGCCCAGGCCGTTGATCGCGAAGCCGTTGTAGTTGGCCGTCGGTGTCACCTTCGCGGGATCGAACTTGATGACCGCGTAGTCCAGGTTGTCGTTGCCGGCCACCATGGTGCCCAGGGTGCCGGCGTTCTCCGCGCCCTCGGCGGCGACCTGCGCGCCCGGGCCGCCGCAGTGCGCCGAGGTGAAGCCGATCAGGTCTCCGGCGGTATCGCCCCCGATGGTCGTCAGGGTGCACATGGTGTCCCCGTTGATGACGATGCCGGCGCCGCCGCCCATCGGGATCCTGACATCGGCGGCCGCGGCGCGCACGGGGTAGCCCACCAGGACCAGGAGCGCCGCCCCCATTGCCGCCACGAAGCACCGGTGCGCCGTCTGCACAGCACCACTCCCATCGACAGGCCGGACCCGGACCGGCTTGGCCAGTCTAGTCGGCCGGGCCCCTCGCCCGCCGTGCCCAGCGCGGCCCGCGGGGCGATGGCCTCGGGGCGGTGTGATGCGGCAACGGCCCGCCTCGCGCGTGGGCTCCCGGCAAAGGGCCTGGTTCGGCGCGTTCCGATCGGGTATCAGTTGGCCGACGGGCCGGAGACGGCCTGGTCGACCCGGACCCGGACGTGGCCGGCTTCGGCTGGCCTCGTCTGGCCCGGCGGCGCATGGCAACATGAACCGCGACGACAGCGAGCCGGGCAGTGACGAAAGAGGGGACCGTCTGTGAGCAAAGCCGATGGCAAGAACGGTGTGCCCAGCACCCTGACCACGATCCCCCTCGCCGACCCGCACGCCCGCCCCGCGGAGCCGTCGATCGGTGACCTGATCAAGGACGCGACCACCCAGGTGTCCACGCTGGTGCGCGCCGAGGTGGAGCTGGCCCGCGCGGAGATCACCCGCGATGTCAAGAAAGGCCTGACCGGCAGCGTCTTCTTCATCGCCGCGCTGGTGGTGCTGTTCTACTCCACCTTCTTTTTCTTCTTCTTCGTGGCCGAGCTGCTCGACACCTGGCTGTGGCGCTGGGCGGCTTTCCTGATCGTGTTCGGAATTCAGGTGGTGGTCGGGGCCGTGCTGGCCCTGCTGGGCTTCCTCAAGGTGCGCCGGATCCGCGGGCCGCGGGAGACCATCGAGTCGGTCAAGGAGACGCGCACCGCACTCACCCCGGGTCACGACAAGGCGCAGGGCGCGGTCAGGCAGCTCGATGGGCGCGGGAAGCACGAGAAGCCCGAATCCGATCCGTCGGGTTGGTAAATGGCACCGCCGGACCCGTCGGTAACCCGCATCGACGGGCCGTGGCGGCATTTCGACGTGCACGCCAACGGGATCCGGTTCCATGTCGTGGAGGCGCTGCCCGCCGACACCGACTCGGCCGCGCCGCCCACGGCCCGACCGCTGGTGATGCTGCTGCATGGTTTCGGTTCGTTCTGGTGGTCGTGGCGCCATCAGCTGCGGGGACTGACCGGGGCGCGGGTGGTCGCGGTCGACCTTCGTGGCTACGGCGGCAGCGATAAGCCGCCCCGGGGCTACGACGGCTGGACGCTGGCCGGCGACACCGCGGGCCTCATCCGCGCGCTGGGCCACTCCTCGGCGACGCTGGTCGGCCACGCCGACGGCGGGCTGGCGTGCTGGGCCACCGCGCTGCTGCACGCGCGGTTGGTGTCGGCCATCGCGCTGGTCAGTTCCCCGCACCCCGCGGCCCTGCGCCGGTCCACGCTGACCCGCCGCGACCAGGGTTACGCGCTGTTGGCGACGCTGCTGCGCTACCAGGTGCCCGTGTGGCCGGAACGGCTGCTGACCCGCGACAACGGGGCCGAGATCGAGCGCCTCGTCCGCAGCCGCAGCTGCGCGAAATGGGTTGCCTCCGAAGACTTTTCCGAAGCCATCCGCTACCAGCGGCTGGCGATCCAGATTCCCTCGGCGGCGCACTGCGCGCTGGAATATCAGCGTTGGGCGGTGCGCAGCCAACTGCGTGATGAGGGCCGGCGATTCATGAAGTCGATGAGCCGGCAGCTCGGCGTGCCTCTGCTACACCTGCGCGGCGAGGCCGACCCCTACGTACTGGCCGACCCGGTCGACCGGACGCAGCGTTATGCCCCGCAGGGGCGTTACGTATCCGTCGCCGGCGCAGGGCATTTCAGCCACGAGGAGGCGCCGGAGGAAATCAACCGGCACTTGATGCGGTTCCTGGACTCCGTGGTCAGCTGACGCAGGCGCCGGTGGTGACCTGTTGGGTGTCGCCGATCTTGGCGAGCTGACTGTTCACCTCGTCGGCAGTCAACACGAACCCGGTGTCGGGGTCGTCGACGGCGGCACCGAACACGACGCCGAGCACCTGACCGTTCAGGTCGATCAATGGCCCGCCCGAATTCCCTTGCTCCACATTGGCTCTGATGGTGTAGACGTCGCGGGTGACCGGGGCGGGGTCGCGGTAGATGTCGGGGCCGCTGAGCTTGATGACCTCGCGGATGCGGGCCGGGGTGGCGGTGAAGTTGCCGCCGCCGGGATAACCGAGCACCACGACGCTGGTACCGGTTTTCGCCTCGGTCTGCGCGAAGGCCAACGGCGGGGGCGGCAGGTTGGGGACGGCGAGGATCGCGATGTCGACCGACGGGTCGTAGGACACGACGGTGGCGTCCAGCGGGCTTCCGCTGGCGTAGATCTGCACGCTGTTGGAGCCGGCCACCACGTGCGCGTTGGTCATCACACGGTCGGGTGCGACCACAAACCCACTGCCCTCCAACACTTTCTGGCAACTCGGCGCCAGGCTGCGCACCTTGACAACGCTGGGCGCGGTGGACTGAACCACCGGATTGTTGGCCAGCGCAGGGTCCGGCGAGGCGACCGGGATCACCGGGGTGCGGCTGAACGGCTCCAGCACCGCGGGCAGGCCCGAGGTGTTCAGCAGCGCCGAAAGCCGTTTGGGCACCGTCTTCAGCCACGGCGGGGCGACCTCGTTGACCTGGGCCAGCACCCGCGAGCCGCGGACTGCGGCGGCCAGCTCCGGCTGGTCCTTGGACTGCGTCAGCGGCGTGGCCAGCAACCAGGCCGCGGTCAAGACCACCACCAACTGGACGCCCACCCCGATGAACGAGTCGACCGTGCGGATGGTGCGGCTGCGGATCGCGCCGCGCACCGCCCGTCCAAGCACAACTCCGGCGACCTCGCCGATGACCACCAGCGCGAGGATCAAGAACAGGGCGGCGAACAGCTTGGCCCGCGGCGCCGCGATGTGGCTGACCAGGTGGGGCGCCAGCAGCACACCCGCGATCGCGCCCAGCAACACCCCGACGAACGAGAACATTGAGCCCACCGCGCCGGACCGCCAGCCCGAGACGGCCGCGATGAAGGCGACCGACAGCACGGCGATGTCCAGCCACTGGGACGGGGTCATCGAGTTCATGTTCATCGGTGGGCACCACCCTGGTCGCCGACCAGCGCCATCGCCGCGTCCAATTCGCGGACGTCGGTGGTGTCCCAGGGCTGGGCCCAGCCGGCGACGTCGAGCATCGCACAAATCACCTGGCCAGTGAATCCCCAAACCAGCATCTCATTCAGCAGAAACGCCGGTCCGGCCCACCGGCGCCCGAGGTCGCCCCGATACACCATCAGCCGGTTGGCCGGATTGATGAAGGCGCGCAACGGAACTCGCGCGACGATCGCGGTTTCGGCCTCGTTGACGACGGCCACCGGACCCGGATCCGGCGAGTAGGCCAGCACCGGGACGACGTGAAACCGCGACGGCGCGATGAACGTGCGTTCCATCGTGACCAGGGGGCGCAACCGGGAGACGTCGATCCCGGTCTCCTCCTGAGCTTCCCGCAGGGCGGTGGCCACCGGGCCGTCGTCCGTCGGATCGGAGGCTCCGCCGGGGAACGCGGCCTGGCCCGCGTGGTGGCGCAGCGTGGAGGCCCGCACGGTGACCAGTAAGTCGGCGTCGTCGGGGACGCCGCCGTCGGCCGCCGCGGACTCCGGCCCGGAGAACAACACCAGGACGGCGGCTTCCCGGCCGCTGCCGCGCAGCGCCGATACCGCCTTGCCGGTGATTAAGGCCAGCACGTCGGCCGGCAGCCGGCGCCGGTACGCCTCCGGCATCCGCTCGACGTTATCGACCAGGGGGCGCAGCCACGGCGGGGAGGCGTCGGGCGTCAGGGGCAGCGCCGCGCGCGCGGCGCCCTGGGCCGCACCGCCCGCGGGCGGGGGCGTGCCCCCAACACTCACCGGGCGCTCCAGTCGGTCCAATTTTCGGCTTATCCCTTGTCTTTTCCGACCGCGGCCGCGATCTCGTCGGCACTGTCGAAGGCCCGCGGCAGCATCTGCGCAACGCTACCGTCCGGCCGCAGAACCACCGTCGCGGGCATGACGTTTACGACACCGAGCGCCGCCGCGACCCGGCGGCGGCCGTCCTGCAGGGTCGGCAGCCGAACGCCCAGTTCGGCCAGCCGCAGCAACGCGGCCGTCTCGTTCTCGTCCTGATGCACCGTCACCACCGTCACGTCCGGCCCGGCCCGGCGTTGATACTCCGCCATCGCGGGCAGTTCGGCCGCACACGGCGCGCACCAATACGCCCAGAGGTTGAGGACCACCCGACGCCCGGCCAGCGCGCGAGCGACGTCGACAACCGAGCCGTCCGCCGCGCAATCGACCGTGATCCCCCGCAGCGCCGGCGGTCCGGGACCGTCGCCGGCGCCCGGACAGGGCGCCAGATCGGCCCGCTGCCGCGGCCCCGCCAGCGCCGCCGGCGTGTCGGCGTCCCGGTGTTCACGGTCCGGCGCGTTCACCGCGGTGCCGGGCCGGGTCGTCGTCGCGGACTGGTCGCGCAGCTGGGCCACCAGGGCCGCGACCAACGCCGCCACCACCGCGAGGATCGCGATCGTCCAGCGCGTGGTGCGCGTCAAGGCCGTGCTCTACAGGCCGGCCAGCGCCAGCAGGTGCTCGGTCTCCGGGCCGCGCACCAGGGGCGCCGCCAGCAGCGGCTCGGTGGGGCCGAGGCCGAAGGACGGGCAGTCCTTGGCCACCACGCACACCCCGCAGGCCGGCTTGCGCGCGTGGCACACCCGTCGGCCATGGAAGATCACCCGGTGGCTCAACATGGTCCACTCGCTGCGTTCGATCAGTTCGCCCGCCGCGCGCTCGATCTTGACCGGGTCCTTGTCGGTGGTCCAGCGCCAGCGGTGCAGCAGCCGGGCGAAATGGGTGTCGACGGTGATGCCGGGAACCCCAAAAGCGTTGCCCAAGATGACGTTGGCGGTCTTGCGGCCCACCCCGGGCAGCGTGACCAGTTCTTCCATGGTGGAGGGCACCTCGCCGTCGAACCGTTCGACCAGGGCCTGACCGAGGCCGATGAGCGAGGTCGCCTTGTTCCGGAAGAACCCCGTCGGGCGGATGAGCGCTTCCAGTTCGTCGCGGTCGGCCTGCGCGTAGTCCAGCGCGCTGGGGTACCGCTTGAACAAGGCCGGCGTCGTCAGGTTCACCCTCTTGTCGGTGCTCTGCGCGGACAGGATGGTGGCGACCGTCAGCTCCAGTGGCGTGGTGAAGTCCAGCTCGCAGTGCGCGTCCGGAAACGCCTGCGCGAGCGCCCGATTCATCCGGCGGGCCCGTCGCACCAGGCCGACCCGGGTCTCCTCGGCCCACCGTTGCCCGGTGTCACCGCCCGCAGGGGCCGATGCCGACTTCGCCCGCCCGGACGACTTTGCCGCTGTCACCTACGACAGAGTACTGATTTCGTGATCTCGCCGAGACCTCGTGTTGATTGAAGGCCCTGTTTACTCTCCTTGTGTCATGGTTGCTGGTGGCCTGCGTTCCTGGGCTACTGATGCTGGCGGCGCTCGGCTTGGGACGGCTCGAACGGGGGCTGGCCCGCGAGGACGTCGCGATGATCGCGGTCACCGAGCTTTTCGAACACACCGAGCTCGTGGACCTGCGCACGTTGGCGCGGGAGGGCATGCCCGAGGCGCTGGAGCTCCTGCATCGCCGCGATGCCCGGGAACTCGCCGAGGCCGCGCTGGCCGGGCTGACGGCCGCGCCGCGCCACGCCGCGCCGTCGTTTGCCGCCAGCTTCATCGACCACACCGAGCTGACATTGCCGACGCGAATACACGCGCATTCGCGGATCAATCCGCAGTTTAGGGCCACTAGACACGTCAATCGTGTGTAGCGTTGCACGTTGGACAAAATGTCCTACCGCTAGACTCATCACGCGAGCACGGGATTAACCTGGCCGTATCACAAACATTGAAACTTTGAAGAGGCAATGTGGACGAGATCCTGGCAAGGGCAGGAATCTTCCAAGGGGTTGAGCCGGGCGCGGTCGCCGCGCTTACCAAGCAGCTGCAACCCGTCGACTTTCCCCGTGGGCACACGGTCTTCGCCGAAGGCGAGCCGGGCGATCGGCTCTACATCATCGTCTCCGGGAAGGTGAAGATCGGCCGTCGCTCACCCGATGGCCGGGAGAACCTGCTGACGATCATGGGCCCGTCGGACATGTTCGGCGAATTGTCGATTTTCGACCCGGGCCCGCGGACCTCCAGCGCGACCACCATCACCGAGGTGCGCGCGGTGTCGATGGACCGCGACGCGCTGCGGGCGTGGATCGCCGACCGCCCCGAGATCGCCGAGCAGCTGTTGCGGGTGCTGGCCCGGCGGCTGCGCCGCACCAACAACAATCTGGCCGACCTGATCTTCACCGACGTGCCCGGCCGGGTGGCCAAGCAGCTGCTGCAGCTCGCCCAGCGTTTCGGCACCCAGGAGGGTGGCGCCATGCGGGTCACCCACGACCTGACCCAGGAGGAGATCGCCCAGCTGGTGGGCGCCTCGCGGGAGACGGTGAATAAGGCGCTGGCCGACTTCGCCCACCGCGGCTGGATCCGCCTGGAGGGCAAGAGCGTGCTGATTTCGGACTCCGAAAGGCTGGCCCGCCGAGCGAGGTAAGCGCGCGCGGAGCGCGGGCGCAACCGAGCGAGAAATCCGAACCCGAGCGAGGTAAGCGCGCGCGGAGCGCGGGCGCAACCGAGCGAGAATCCGACCCCGAGCGAGGTAAGCGCGCCCGGAGCGCGGGCGCAACCGAGCGAGAATCCGAACCCGAGCGAGGTAAGCGCGCGGGAATTGCGCCGAGCCGGTAATTTCGCAGGCCCTTACTCGCAGTTCTCCTGCAGATTTTCAGGTTCGCTGCAAATAGTTCAGCTGCGCCTGAACGGACCATTCGGCCGCGTCCCAGAGTTTCTCGTCGACGTCCACATAGACGTGTTCGACGACCTGCCGCGCGGTGGCGTCCTCGCCGATGTCACGCAGCGCCGCGCGCACCTGCTCCAGGCGCTCGTGCCGGTGCACCAGGTAGCCCGATGCGACGGCCTCCAGGTTGGCCAGGTCCGGCCCGTGACCGGGCAGCACCGTGCGGGGCCCTAGGCCGCGGAGCCGCCGCAACGATTCCAGGTAGTCGGCCAGGCTGCCGTCTTCTTTATCTATGACGGCGGTGCCACGGCCCAGCACGCTGTCCGCGGTGAGCACCGCGTCGTCGACCAGAAACGACAGCGAGTCGGCGGTGTGGCCGGGGGTGGCCATCACCTTGATCTTCAGGCCGGCCGCGTCGATCACCTCGCCGTCGGTCAGGTGACCGCCGAGGCCGCGCAAGAACCCGCTGCCCGCCGACCGCACCGTCGCGCCGGTGCGCTCGACGAGCTTGTCGATACCGTCGGTGTGGTCGCCGTGCCGGTGACTGATCAGCACCAGCGTGATCCGGCCCAGCCCGGCAACGCGGTCGATGTGCTCGTCGTCGTCCGGGCCGGGGTCCACGACCACCAGCTCGTCGCTGCCCTTGCCGCGAAGCACCCAGGTGTTGGTGCCCTCGAGGGTCAGCAATCCCGGGTTGTCGGCCAGCAGGACCGAGGCGGTCTCGGTGACCGCCCGCAGCCTGCCGTAGGCGGGGTGGCTCAGCGACTCGGGCGCGGCGGTCACGGTCGTGAGCCGACCTCCACGATCAGCTCCACCTCTACCGGCGCATCCAGGGGCAGCTCGGACACGCCGACCGCCGAGCGCGCGTGGGCGCCGGCATCGCCGAACACCTCGGCCAGCAGCTGGGAGGCCCCGTTGATGACGCTGGGCTGGCCGTTGAAACCGGGGGCCGACGCAACGAAGCCGACGACCTTGACCACCCGCGTCACCGCGTCGATGCCCACCAGCGAGTCGATGGCGGCCAGGGCGTTGAGTGCGCAGATCCGCGCGAGCGCCTTGCCCTCTTCCGGGCTGACGTGGGCCCCGACCTTACCCGTCCCGGCGAGCTGTCCGTCCTGCATCGGCAGCTGACCGGCGGTGTAGACCAGGTCACCCGTCCGCACCGCGGGCACGTAGGCGGCCAGCGGGGCCACCACCGCGGGCAGCGCGACACCGAGTTCGGAGAGCCGGGCCGACGCCGTCATCTACTTCGGGCGCTTCAGATACGCGACGTGTTGCTCCCCGGTGGGCCCGGGCAGCACGGACACCAGTTCCCAACCGTCGGCGCCCCACTGGTCGAGGATCTGTTTGGTGGCGTGCGTCAGCAGCGGGACCGTGACGTATTCCCATGCGATCGGTTGGCTCATGGCGCGAGCTTATCGGTCGGGTGTGAACGCCTCTGGCCTGCCCGGGGGCCCGGCGCCGGCCGGGCTAGCATGCGAAGGTGGCAAACATATCGAGCGGCGGTAGCGCCGTCGGCTGGCCGGCGCGGTTGTCGAAGGCCCGCCTGCATTTCGTCACCGGCAAAGGCGGCACGGGCAAGTCGACGATAGCGGCCGCGCTCGCGCTCACCCTGGCAGCCGGGGGCCGAAAGGTTCTCCTCGTGGAAGTCGAAGGGCGGCAAGGCATTGCGCAGCTCTTCGACGTGCCGCCGCTGCCCTACCAGGAGGTCAAGATCGCGACCGCCGAGCGCGGCGGGCAGGTCAACGCCCTGGCGATCGACATCGAGGCGGCCTTCCTGGAATACCTGGACATGTTCTACAACCTCGGTATCGCCGGGCGGGCGATGCGCCGCATCGGCGCCATCGAATTCGCGACGACGATCGCGCCCGGTCTGCGCGACGTGCTGCTGACCGGAAAGATCAAGGAATCGGTGGTGCGGCTGAACAAGGGGGCCAAGACCCCGGTTTACGACGCGGTTGTGGTCGACGCACCGCCGACGGGTCGGATCGCCCGCTTCCTGGACGTCACCAAGGCCGTCTCGGATCTGGCCAAGGGCGGCCCGGTGCACTCGCAGAGCGAGGGCGTGGTGAAGCTGCTGCACTCTGAGCAGACCGCCATCCACCTCGTCACCCTGTTGGAGGCGCTGCCGGTGCAGGAAACGCTCGAGGCCATCGAGGAGCTCGCCGAGATGGAGCTGCCGATCGGCAGCGTGATCGTGAACCGCAACATCGCCTCGTACCTGCAGCCCGCCGACCTGGCCAAGGCCGCCGAGGGACACGTCGACGCGGACTCGGTGCGGACGGGGCTGGAAATGGCGGGGATCAAGCTGAATGACAACGACTTCGCGGGCCTGCTGACCGAAACCATCGAGCACGCGACGGTCATCGCCGCGCGAGCCGAGATCGCGCAACAACTGGACGCGTTGAAGGTGCCGCGGCTCGAACTGCCGACGATCTCCGACGGCGTCGACCTCGGCAGCCTCTATGAGCTTTCGGAAGTGCTTGCGCAGCAGGGGGTTCGATGAGTACCACGCCGAACAAGCTTGATATGGCCACGATCCTGGCCGACACGACCAACCGGGTGGTGGTGTGCTGCGGCGCGGGCGGGGTGGGCAAGACCACCACTGCTGCCGCGATGGCCTTGCGCGCGGCCGAATACGGCCGCAACGTCTGCGTTTTGACGATCGACCCGGCCAAGCGGCTGGCCCAGGCGCTCGGGGTCAACGACCTGGGCAACACCCCTCAGCGCGTGCCGTTGGCGCCGGAGGTTCCCGGCGAGCTGCACGCGATGATGCTCGACATGCGCCGCACGTTCGACGAAATGGTGGTCCAGTACTCCGGAACCGGCCGCGCGCAAGCGATTCTGGACAACCAGTTCTATCAAACGGTCGCCAGCTCGCTCGCCGGCACGCAGGAGTACATGGCGATGGAGAAGCTCGGCCAACTGCTGGCCGAGGACCGCTGGGACCTGGTGGTGGTGGACACCCCGCCATCGCGCAACGCGCTGGACTTCCTGGACGCGCCCAAGCGGCTGGGCAGCTTCATGGACAGTAGGCTGTGGCGGCTGCTGCTCGCGCCGGGCCGGGGTATCGGCCGATTGGTCACCGGCGCAATGGGTTTGGCGATGAAGGCGATGTCAACCGTGCTCGGCTCACAGATGTTGAGCGACGCGGCGGCCTTCGTGCAATCGCTGGACGCCACCTTCGGTGGTTTCCGGGAGAAGGCCGACCGTACCTACGCGCTGCTGAAGCGGCGGGGCACGCAGTTCGTCGTGGTCTCGGCGGCCGAACCCGATGCGCTGCGCGAGGCCTCCTTCTTCGTCGACCGGTTGTCCACCGAAGGAATGCCGCTCGCCGGGCTGGTCTTGAATCGCACCCACCCGACGTTGTGCTCGCTTCCCGCCGAGCGGGCGATCGACGGAACCGAAACGCTGGAGGCCGAAGCGGACTCCGAGGCGGCGTCGCTGGCCGCGGCCGTGCTCAGGATTCATGCCGACCGTGCGCAGACCGCGAAACGGGAAATCAGGTTGCTGTCGCGGTTCACCGGGGCCAATCCGCACGTGCCCGTCGTCGGGGTTCCGTCGCTGCCCTTCGACGTCTCGGACCTGGAAGCGTTGCGCGCCCTCGCCGATCAGATCGCACCGGTTGGCGACGACGCGGCCCGCGCGGCGGCGCAGGGGCCCCTGCACTAGCGGGAGCGATGGGTCCGCGGGTCAGCCGACGCTGCGGGTGCGCCTCTTGTCGAAGAAGTCGGCCCAGGAGACCACCTCGGGGTGCTGCTTGAGCAGGGCGCGGCGTTGACGCTCGGTCATGCCGCCCCAGACGCCGAACTCGACCTTGTTGTCGAGGGCGTCGGCCCCGCACTCCTGCATCACCGGGCAGTGCCGGCAAATAACGGCCGCTTTGCGCTGCGCGGCGCCACGGACGAATAGCTCGTCCGGGTCGGTGGTTCGACACAGTGCTTTGGAAACCCAGGCGATCCGTTCTTCGGCATCAACGCTGCGGAGTACCCCTTGAGCGGCCGCAATGTTTGTCCTACGCGCCGCAGGCCGTGTTCCTGACACGAACTGTTCCCTTCCCTACCGGCCGCTCTCGCGACCGCCCTCCTGGGGTGCAGATCCTGACCTGCGATCTACGCCACACTGTGTACATCGGTGTTACCTGAATCTCACCGTGTGTCTAAGTTAGGTGGTCAGCCACCAATTGCGCAACAGTCCGATAACGCTTTTTTTGGGACGGGCGTGCCGTCTCGTCCAAAACGGCGGGCCAAGAAGTGATCTTGGACACGCCCGTTCGGGGGGTCCATTCACTGACGCACGCGCAAATTTTATCCCTGCCGCGGCCGTAAAGCGCTGGTCAATGACGGGGTGAAAAAGTGGGTGAACGCGCAGCGTGGCGGCGTGACAGGGGGCCGCTACTGTAGTAGCCATGTCAGACCGGCCCCAGGCCTTTCTCACCATCCTCAAGCTCGCGGGGTACTGCTTGCTGGCCGGTGTCGTCGCCACGGCGCTGATGTTTCCGTTCGCGGGCGGATTGGGACTGGTGTCCAACCGGGCCTCCGAAGTCGTCGCCAACGGCTCGGCCCAACTCCTCGAGGGTGAGGTCCCCGCGGTTTCGACGATGGTCGACGCGAAGGGCAACACCATCGCCTGGCTGTACTCCCAGCGCCGCTTCGAGGTGCCCACCGACAAGATCGCCAACACCATGAAGCTGGCGATCGTGTCCATCGAGGACAAGCGGTTCGCCGAGCATGCCGGGGTGGACTGGAAGGGCACGCTGACCGGGCTGGCCGGCTACGCCCGCGGCGACGTCGACACCCGCGGCGGGTCGACCATCGAGCAGCAGTACATCAAGAACTACCAACTGCTGGTGACGGCGAAGACCGACGCCGAGAAGCGCGCCGCCGTGGAGACCACCCCGGCGCGCAAGCTGCGCGAGATCCGGATGGCGCTCACGCTCGACAAGACCTTCACCAAGCCCGAGATTCTCACCCGCTACCTGAACCTGGTGTCGTTCGGCAACGGGTCGTTCGGGGTGCAGGACGCGGCGCAGACCTACTTCGGCATCAACGCTTCGGACCTGAACTGGCAGCAGGCGGCGCTGCTGGCGGGCATGGTGCAGTCGACCAGCGCGCTCAACCCCTACACCAATCCCGAGGGCGCGCTGGCGCGGCGAAACCTGGTGCTGGACACCATGATCGAGAACATCCCGCAGGAGGCCGACGCGCTGCGCGCCGCCAAGGCCACACCGCTGGGCGTGCTGCCGCAGCCCAATGAGCTACCGCGGGGTTGCATCGCCGCCGGCGATCGCGCGTTCTTCTGCGACTACGTCCAGGAGTACCTGTCGCGGGCGGGGATCAGCAAAGAGCAGGTGGCCCGCGGCGGCTACCTGATCCGCACCACGCTGGACCCGGACGTGCAGGTGCCGGTCAAGTCGGCGATCGACCAGTTCGCGAGCCCGACGCTGCCGGGCATCTCCAGCGTGATGAGCGTGATCCAGCCCGGCAAGACCTCGCACAAGGTGATGGCGATGGCCAGCAACCGGACCTACGGGCTGGACAGCGACGCCGGGCAGACCATGCGGCCGCAGCCCTTCTCGCTGGTCGGTGACGGCGCGGGCTCGGTCTTCAAGATCTTCACGACGGCCGCCGCCCTGGACATGGGCATGGGCATCAACGCAACCCTCGACGTGCCGCCGCGCTTCCAGACCAAGGGCATGGGTAGCGGTGGAGCCAAGGGCTGCCCCAAGGACAACTGGTGTGTGGTCAACGCCGGCAACTACCGCGGGTCGATGAATGTCACCGAGGCCCTCGCCACCTCGCCCAATACCGCCTTCGCCAAGCTGATTCAGCAGGTCGGGGTGACCCGCACCGTGGACATGGCGATCAAGCTGGGGCTGCGGTCCTACGCCGACCCCGGCACCGCGCGCGACTACAACCCGGACAGCAACGAGAGCCTGGCCGACTTCGTCAAACGGCAGAACATCGGCTCGTTCACGCTGGGCCCCATCGAAGTCAACGCGCTGGAGCTGTCCAACGTCGCGGCGACGCTGGCCTCGGGCGGCACCTGGTGCCCGCCCAACCCGATCGACAAGCTGATCGACCGGCACGGCAACGAGGTCGCCGTGACCACCGAGACCTGTGACCAGGTGGTGCCCGAAGGCCTGGCCAACACCCTGGCGAACGCGATGAGCAAAGACGCGGTGGGCGGCGGCACCGCCTCCGGTTCCGCCGGCGCCGCGGGGTGGACGCTGCCGATGTCCGGCAAGACCGGCACCACCGAGGCGCACCGCTCCTCCGGCTTCGTGGGCTTCACCAACCACTACGCCGCGGCCAACTACATCTATGACGACTCACCCTCGCCGACGGACCTGTGCTCGTCGCCGCTGCGCCACTGCGGCGAGGGCGACTTGTACGGCGGTAACGAGCCGGCCCGCACCTGGTTCACGGCGATGAAGCCGATCGCCACCAATTTCGGCCCGGTGCAGCTGCCGCCCACCGATCCCCGCTACGTCGACGGCTCACCCGGGTCGCGGGTGCCCAGCGTCGCCGGGTTGGACATCGATGCCGCGCGCGCCCGCCTCAAGGAGGCCGGCTTCCAGGTCGCCGACCAGAACAACTTCGTCAACAGCTCCGCCAAGCAGGGCGAGGTGGTCGGGACCTCGCCGAGCGGCGCGACGATCCCCGGGTCGATCATCACCATCCAGGTCAGCAACGGCATCCCGCCTGCCCCACCGCCGCCCCCGGAGGGCGCGCCGGTGCCGGTCGGCTCGCAGGTGGTGGAGATCCCGGGTCTGCCCCCGATCACCATTCCGCTCCTGGCGCCACCGCCCCCGCCGCCGGGGCAGCCGCCCCCGTAGACCGGGCGAGCTGTGACGCCGCGGCGCAAGCTATACGTTGCCAAAGCGCAACCGGCAGTAGGCTGCCAGCATGGCTGATGCAAGCTCAATGGCCCCCCTCCACGGCGGTCCGCTGCGCGGACCGCATCGTCGCGGGGCGTTGCCCACGCTGATACGCACCGGTGCCGTCGCGCTCGGTTCGGCCGTCGCCGGTATCGGTTACGCCGCCGTCGTCGAGCGCAACGCCTTCGTCCTGCGCGAGATCACGATGCCCGTCCTGACGCCGGGTTCCACGCCGCTGCGGGTGCTGCACATCAGCGATCTGCACATGCTGCCCACCCAGCGCCGAAAACAGGCCTGGCTGCGGGAGCTGAGCAACTGGGAACCCGACCTGGTGGTCAACACCGGGGACAACCTGGCGCACCCGAAGGCGGTGCCCGCGGTGGTGCAGGCCCTGGGCGACCTGCTGTCGCGGCCCGGCGTCTTCGTGTTCGGCAGCAACGACTACTTCGGGCCGCGCCTGAAGAACCCCCTGAATTACGTGACCAACCCGTCGCACCGGGTCCACGGCGAACCGCTGCCCTGGCAGGACCTGCGGGCGGCGTTCACCGAGCGCGGCTGGCTCGACCTGACCCACACGCGGCGCGAGTTCGAGGTGGCCGGCCTGCACGTCGCCGCGGCCGGCGTCGACGACCCGCACATCGACCGGGACCGCTACGAGACGATCGCCGGCCCGGCCAGCCCGGCCGCGAACCTGCGCCTGGGACTTACCCATTCGCCGGAGCCGCGCGTGCTGGACCGCTTCGCCGCCGACGGCTATCAGCTGGTGATGGCCGGCCACACCCACGGCGGGCAGGTCTGCCTGCCGCTCTACGGCGCGCTGGTGACCAACTGCGGCCTGGACCGGTCCCGCGCCAAGGGACCGTCCCGGTGGGGCGCGAACATGGCACTGCACGTCTCCGGCGGCATCGGCACCTCCCCATTCGCCCCGGTGCGGTTCTGCTGCCGGCCCGAGGCCACCCTGCTGACGTTGATCGCCACGCCGATGGGCGGTCACGACTCGGCCAGCGACCTGAGCCGTTCGCAGCCAACAGTTTCGGTGCGTTGACCGAGCGGACCCGGATCGCGGTCCGCAGCCACTCCCGGTCCTGGACGGACAACGCGGTCCGGCTGATCCAGGCCGACGCCCGCCGCAGCGCGGACACGCACCTGCTGCGCTACCCGCTGCCGGAGGCATGGGCTGGAAACGGCTCAGACACCGATGTGGCGCTGTACCTCAAGGACGAGACCACCCACATCACCGGCAGCCTGAAACACCGGCTGGCGCGCTCGCTGTTCCTCTACGCACTCTGCAACGGGTGGATCAACGAGAAGACCACGGTGGTCGAGGCCTCGTCGGGATCGACGGCGGTGTCGGAGGCCTACTTCGCGGCCCTGCTGGGTCTGCCGTTCGTCGCCGTGATGCCGGCGTCGACCAGCTCGTCCAAGGTGGCGCTGATCGAAGCCCAGGGCGGCCGTTGCCATTTCGTGCAGAAGTCCAGCGAGGTGTACGCCGAGGCCGAACGCGTGGCCCGCGACACCGGCGGGCATTACCTCGACCAGTTCACCAACGCCGAACGCGCCACCGACTGGCGGGGCAACAACAACATCGCCGAGTCGATCTTCGAGCAGATGGGCGAGGAGACGCATCCGATTCCGGAGTGGATCGTCGTCGGGGCGGGCACCGGCGGCACCAGCGCCACGATCGGCCGCTACATCCGCTACCGGCGGCACACGACCCGGTTGTGCGTCGTCGACCCGGAGAACTCCGCGTTCTTCCCCGCCTACGAAGACGACCGGTACGACCTCGTGATGCCCGCCTCGTCGCGCATCGAGGGAATCGGCAGGCCGCGCGTGGAGCCGTCGTTTCTGCCCGGTGTGGTCGACCGGATGGTGGCGGTGCCCGACGCGGCGTCCGTCGCCGCCGCCCGCCACGTCAGCACCGTCCTGGGCCGCCGGGTGGGTCCCTCGACCGGCACGAACCTGTGGGGCGCCTTCGGCTTGCTCGCCGAGATGGTCGCCGAACGGCGCAGCGGTTCGGTGGTCACGCTGCTCGCCGACAGCGGCGACCGCTATCACGACACCTACTTCGACGACGACTGGGTCGCCGCGCAGGGACTCGATCCGAGCGGTCCGGCCGCGGCGCTGGTGGAGTTCGAGCGTTCCTGCCGGTGGCAGTGACCCGGCACACCGCGGTTTGGCCAGCCGATGGGCGGGTGCGATAGGCTGTCGGAGCTTCAAGCGGGGTGTGGCGCAGCTTGGTAGCGCGCTTCGTTCGGGACGAAGAGGCCGTGGGTTCAAATCCCGCCACCCCGACTCAGTTTGTGTTAGCTGGCAGGACAGCCGGCCAGAGCGTCTGACACTGCGGACGCGCGGCTTTGCCATTAAGCTCAGCCCGCATGGCGCTGGTAAGCCGGACGCCCGAGCAAGGGCGGCGACGCGAGGTCGGCCGACAGGTCGCCCGGTTTGCTGACACCGCGTCGTCGGATGAGGACCCCGCCCACCCGACCCTGGCGGAGATCGCCCGGCGCAAGCAGGAGATCGAGGCCTGGGAAGCGTTCGACGTCGGCGGTTACCGCTTCGCCAAACCCGGCACCATCATCGGGGCGCTGGTCTCCGCCGTGCTGGTGGTTCTCGTGCTGACCCCTCTCCCGCCGAACTGGCCGTGGGACATTCCGACCATGATCCTGGCCGTCTTCACGGCGGTGGCCACGGTGACGTGTGGCCTGTTGTGGTTCGACAATCCGCACCCGCTGCCCCGCCCCGATTCGCTGGTGATCGTGCCTTTCACCCGGGCGGAGAACCTGCGACTGATGGCGGCTCAACCGGTGGAGCCCTACCGCGCGATCTGCGCCTGCCCGGGCTGCGGCGACACGTCCGCGCACCTGATCCGCGAGCCCGGCAAGGACGAACCTGACTGGGCGATGGTCACCCGGCGCTGCGCCGTGTGCGAGCGCGAATGGGCGCAATCCTGAAATTCGTTGCCCGCCAACGCTCTAACCCTGCCCAGGGTTTACGGCCCTAGGCGCAGTCGGCGCAGATCTGCAGGCCCGCCTTCGTGCTGCGCAACCGGCTGCGGTGCTGCACCAAGAAACAACTCGAGCAGGTGAACTCGTCGGAGCGCTGGGGAATCACCGTCACGGACAGCTCTTCACCGGACAGGTCGGCGCCGGGCAGCTCGAAGAAGTGGACGTCGTTGGGATCTTCATCGACCACTGCGGTGACCGAGCCCTGCAAGGTCGGGGCCAGCTCGCGTATCGCGGACTTGTCCTGAGTGTCCATGTCGGAGACCCGGCGTGCGTCATAGTCGCTTGCGGTCGCCATGGCAGTTCCTTCCTGCTGATGAGCCGGGCTGACGCACTTTCCTGTACTCATCCCGTTGGCGCAGGCTGTACCCCGTTCAGGCTCGAGTTACACCGACCGTCTCGAAAAAGTTGCGCCGGCGGAACCTGAGCTGCCTCAGCCGCCGGGCCGCGGCGGGGTAATGCGCCAGCGCCAGGCCCAACCACGGCGCAACGACCGAGACCAGCAGCGCCCCGATGGCCACCCCTTCGTGCCCCACCAATAGCTCGAACAAACCGATCGCCAGGCTGACCGCCCAGACGGCCACGGCCGCGAGGCCGAGCAGCGGGAAATCCCGCTCGTACTCGGCCGGATAGTTTGCTGCTCGCAACGGGACTGGCGCGACCATGATCGACTCTTACCCGGTCACGACCGCGATCAAACGTGTGGTTGGCCCGAGGCGGGCAGGTGTTCGTTAGCTCACAGGGTCAGCTGCTCGGCGGCGGGGCGGGCTGGTCGGAATTCGCGGCGTGCCAGGCAAGTTCGGCGTCGCGCACCTTGCGATGGGTGCGCGCCAGCCACACCACGCTCGCCGCACCCAGCAGCGCGGCCAGGACCACCGCGGTCAGGCCCGCCGCAAAGTGCCGGGTCGCCAACTCGAATAGACCCACGATCAGGGCGAGCACCGCGACGGCCGAGCCCGCCAGGCCGGGTGCGTTGGCCCCGTTGGTGACGGTTTCACCGGCGTGCTGACGGAACGTCCGTTGGTGATCGATCGGGTCATCGTTGCGGGAATTCAACTGGCCTCCTCGCGAGAAATCTTGCGCGTCAGGGTGATTCGTGCGGCATCTGGCCCGCCGATCGAGCCGGCGCCTGAGGCGGCGGCCACCCCGCGACCCATAAACCGCAACCGCTTCGCGGGATCATCAACGGCGGTTACCCGCCGCCCCAGTCCCCAAACCGTTCGCCGCACCGGTGTCAGCCGGCCCCGAGGTGGGTATGCCGCGCAGATGAAACCCGCCGTTCTGTTCGACGTCGACGGAAGCCTGATCGACTCCAACTATCTGCACGTCTGCGCGTGGCTGCGCGCCTTCGACGACGAGGGACTGCCCGTGGCCGCCTGGCAGATCCACCGTTGCATCGGAATGGACGGCTCCACATTGGTCCGGACCCTCTCCGATGACGCACCGGACGAGGTTCAGGAGCGGCTGAGCGACGGGCACAGCCGTTACTACCGGGAGAGCACCCACCTGCTCACGCCCCTGCCCGGCGCCCAGGCGCTGCTGCGGCGGGTCGCCGACCTGGGCCTGCAGGTCGTGCTGGCGACGTCGGCGCCCGACGACGAATTAGAGATCTTGCGCAAGGTCCTCGATTGCGAGGAGGTCATTTCGGAGACCACGTCGTCGCGGGACGTCGACACCGCCAAACCCGAGCCGGGCATCGTGCAGGTCGCGCTGGACCGCGCCGGGGTCAACGCCGATCATGCGGTGTTCGTCGGGGACGCCGTGTGGGATGCGCACGCGGCGGGAGGCGCCAAGTTGCCGTGCATCGGCCTGCTCAGCGGCGGGATCGCGCGCGAGGAACTGCAGGCGGCGGGTGCGTCACCGATCTTCGCCGATCCCCAGGACCTGCTGAACCATCTGGACTCGACGCGAATCCACGAACTCGCGCTACATGCCGCGCGAGCGCAGTAGCAGCGGCAGCAGCCACCAGAAGAACGTAAACAGCGTCAGCGCACACGCTCCCGCGATCAGGGCCGGGCTGCGCCCCGCCACCGCGGCGAACACGATGACCGTCACCCCGGTCAGGGCGAGGCCGAGCAGCGCCAGCCCCGCGTAGGCGCACCGATGGGCGGCCGACACCAAGACCTGTAGGCGGTGCCGGCGGAACAGCATTCTGTGCATGCCTACCGGGGCGATCAGCAGGACGGTCGCGCCCACCGAACAACCCACCGTGATCAGGTAGGCGTCGCGCAGGACGGGCGCCAGGACGTCGAACCGCTGCTGGAACGGCAACGTCAGCAGGAAGCCGGTGAGCAGCTGCACCCCGGTCTGCACCACGCGCAGCTCCTGCAGCAGGCTGTTCCAATTGCGGTCCAGCCGTTGGATTTCAGTTTCGCCGCGCTCGCGGCTGTCCCAGTGCTGGTCGTCTTGCGGGTGATCGACGTCCATAGCCGTGATCATCGCACCTGGCGCACCCGCCAGCGCCGTTTCCCGACGAGGAATCGAGGTGTTGAATTCGAATTGCACTCGGCGGTCGGCCGATTTGCAATCGAATTCCACCAAATACGTTGTGCCGCAAGACACGGCGATACCCGAGCGCCTAGCGGCTGATGTTGTCGTCCCGGACCGCGGTCAGGGCGTCGTCGAGCGTCGGGTGCAGCGGGAAGGTCTTGTCCAGGCCGGTCAGGTGAATCGGCCGCCTGGTTGCCGGACCACGCGCGACCACCCCGAACCCCGTCGCCTCGCCCAGCTTCTCGTACGTCGCCGCCAGGATCTTCAGCCCCACCGAACCGAGGAACTCCACCGCCGAAAGATCGATGACCAGAGCCGCCGGGTTCTCCGCCACTACCGCGCCGATGGCCTGTTCCAGGGCCGGCGCCGTGACCAAATCGATTTCGCCGCTGACACTGACCACGGACACGCCATCGTGGTCCTCAACCAACGTGGTAATCGAATCAGGAGCTGACAATGGCGATCCTTTGTCCTGGGCCTTAAGTGTGGTGCAAGCCTAGCCTGCGTTGCGAACTGCGAGAAGAATATGCCCTCGACACCTGCCCCGCGACAACCCACGCTAGTCTCGCAAAATCGAGCCTGCACGCGACGGGGCGCGAACCGGCACTCGGGAGGCCACATGTCAGATTCGCCGTCGGAGTTCGGCAGCGCGGGTGCCGCCGCCCAGGCAGCCACCATTTCCAGCGAGGGCCTGCTGCCCCAGCTCGTCCAGCATCTGCGGCAGAACCGAACGGTGCTGCGCGAGGAATGGGCGCGCAGGATCACCGAGGCCGAACTGCTCACCGCGATGACGCCCGAGGAGCTGTTCTCCGAGGCGACCGCCGTCTACGACAACTACGTGGAGGTGCTCGAGACCGGTAGCGTCGAGGCGCTGCAGGCCTACGCGCGCGACCTGTCGGAGCGCATCATTCCGCGGGGCGTGGAAACCGACGAGGTCGTCGGCATCGTGTTGTTGCTGCGTGACGTGCTGGCGCGCTCGTTGTTCGAGAAGTACCAGGCCGAGTTCGAGATGCTCAACCGGGTGCTGGACGCCTACGAACCGGCGGCCAACCGCATCGCCAACACCGTGGCCGTGTCCTTCGTGCAGGAACGCGAGCGCATCATCCGCCAGCAGCAGGAGGCGATCCGCGAGCTGTCGACGCCGGTGCTGCAGGTGCGTGAGCAGTTGCTGATTCTGCCGATCATCGGTGTGCTCGATTCCCAGCGCGCCCGCCAGGTCACCGAGCAGCTGTTGAGAGCCATCCGCGCGAACCGCGCGAAGGTGGTGGTCATCGACATCACCGGCGTGCCGACCATCGACTCCACGGTGGCCAACCACCTGGTGCAGACGGTCGACGCGTCGGGCCTGATGGGCGCCAGCGTCATCATCACCGGCCTGTCCTCCGAAATCGCCCTGACCCTGGTGACGATCGGCCTGGACCTGTCCAAGATGAACGCGGTCGGCGACCTGCAGGGCGGCATCGAGGAAGCCGAGCGCCTGCTGGGCTACGAAGTCTCCCGCACCGGCGAGCAGCCAGGCTAGACATCAGGAACGCGAGCGCCCCATGCCAGTACCGATTCTGAAACAGGGTGCGATTCTGATCGCCTCGGTACAGGCCGCGCTCAGCGATTCCGACGCCGAGCGGCTGCGCTACGACCTGATGGAGCGGGTCAGCCGGTTCCGCGCGCAGGGCATCATCGTCGACGTCACCGCCATCGACGTGATGGACTCCTTCGCGGCCCGGTCGCTGCGCACGATCGCGCACATGACCCGGCTGCGCGGCGCGGACACGGTGATCGTCGGACTGCAGCCGGAAGTCGCCTTCGCCATGGTCCAGCTGGGGTTGGCGTTCGACGACATGAACACCGCGCTTGACCTCGAAGAGGGCCTGGCACTGCTGAATCGCCAACTGGCGCAACGAAAACCGACGATCGGGCGCGACGGTGGCGGCTGATATAGTCGTCGACATCGACAATTCCGACGACATCGTCGAAGCTCGCAAAGCCGGACACCAACTCGCCCTCGATCTGGGATTCTCCCTCACCGACGTCACGATGATCGCCACGGCGATCTCCGAGATCGCGCGCAACATCACCAGCTACGCCGGCCGGGGCACCGTCCGAGTGTTCGTGGCCGACCGCGACGGCCGCAAGGCCCTGGTGGTGCGCGCCGAGGACGAGGGTCCGGGCATCGCCGACATCGAGCGGGCGATGGAGGACGGTTATTCGACCGGTCGCGGGCTGGGAATGGGCCTGCCCGGCTCCCGCCGGCTGATGGACCGACTGTTCGTGGAGTCGGCGCTGGGCAAGGGAACGGCCGTCGAGATGTGGAAATGGGTGCCGCCCCGTGCATGAGAACGGCCGGTTCGGTCCCATCGAGTGGGCGAGGGCGGGGCGCCCTCTGCCCAGCGAGTACACCTCGGGTGACCGGGGCCTCGCCGTCGACCTCGCCGGCGCCGCCGCCCTGTTCGGCGTGGTCGACGGCCTCGGCCACGGCCCCGAAGCCGCAGCCGCCGCGCTGCGCGCCGTCGAAACGGTCCAGCGCTCCAGCACCGAGCGCCTGGAGGTGCTGATCCAGCTGTGTCACCGCGTGCTCGAGGGCAGCAGGGGCGTCGCGATGACCTTGGCGCGTATGGACTTCGCGGCCAACACGCTGACCTGGACCGGCGTCGGCAACGTCACCGCCGACCTGGTGGCCAAATCCCCGACCGGCGTGCAGATTCGACACAGCGCGCGGCTGACCGCGGGAATCGTCGGCTACCGCATACCGGAAATCCGGCCGGCGCAGATCATTTCGATCCGTCCCGGGGACCTGCTGGTGATCAGTACCGACGGGATCACCGAGAATTACCTGGACCACATCGACTTCTCGGCCACCGCCGTCGTCATCGCCGAGGAACTGCTCGGTAAGGACGCCAAGGAAACCGACGATGCCATGGTACTGACCGCTCGTCATCGGGGGACTTCGACGTGAGCGACAGCGACGACTTCCACGCCCAGTACGCCGCGGCCTTGCGCGCCTACATGCAGGCGCGGGACGAGGACAGCCTGGCCGCCGCGTACGAACTCGGCCGCCGGGCCCTGCAAGAGGAAGTCAGCCTGCTCGCGATCATCGAGCGGCACGTGCAGCTGATTCTCGGCCTGGCCAAGGACATTCAGATCGACGCGCCGATCGCGCTGGAATTCCTGTTGCAGATGCTGGTCCCCCTCGACATCGCCACCCGGGGCTTTCTGGACGGCACGCGCCGCTTCGCGCGCGAGCGCGCCCGCGCCGAGGGGCTGGCCGACCGCGACAGATTCCGCACCGCGGTCGTGAATTCGTTGCAGGAGGGATTCTTCGTCGCCGACCACGAGGGCTCCGTGATCGAGATGAACAACGCCCTGATCGAAATCCTGGGTTATCCGGCGGAGGGTCTGCCCTACCGATGGCCACATCCGTGGTTGGTCGACCAGAAGGGCGCGAGCCAACAACAGTCGCTGGTGCAAAGCATCGGCGCCACCGCCTACGAGACACCCATCCGCCATCGCGACGGGCATCTGGTCTGGGTAACGGTCAGTATCAACGCCGTTCAGGGCAGCGGCAGCGACCAGGACGTCTTCGTGGGGACGATCCGTGACATCACCGCCGAACGCGCCTTCGCCGCAAGGGAAAGCGCGGTCCTGCGCCTGGCGACGGCCGTGGCCGTCGCCAAAAGCGTGGACGAGCTGCTGTCCATCACGCTCGACGAGTGCAGCACGGCGATCGACGTGCAACGCGTGGTCGCGATCTCGTGGCCGACCGGCGAGGGTGAACCCACCGTGCAGGTGGCGGGCGAGTCGTCCCAAATACCTTGGCGCAGGCTGGATCCGTGGCTGCGCCGGACGTTTGAGGACGCCCGCCATCAGCTGCCGCTGACGGCGAGAACGGTCGAGCACCCCGACAATCCCGGCAAGGCACAGGGTTTGGTGGCGGTACTCTCCGGCGCGGGCGACCTGGCGTTGTGGATGGAGCTGCGCTCGCCACGCTGGGTCAGTGCCGAAGACCGGCTGCTGGTCACCGTCCTCATCGGACACCTCAGCCTCGCGATGCAACACGTCCGCCAATTCGAGAGCGCCCGCGAGACGTCGCTGACCTTGCAGCGCGCCCTGCTGCCGACGATGGAGCCGCCGCCGGGCTTCGCCGTGCGTTACGAGCCCGCCGTCCCGCCGTTGGAGATCGGCGGCGACTGGTACGACGTGCTGCCGATCGGCGACCACCGCATCGGCATCGTGGTCGGCGACTGCGTGGGCCGTGGCCTGCCGGCGGCCGCGGTCATGGGTCAGCTACGCAGCTCCGCGCGGGCGTTGCTGATCAACGGGGCCGAGCCCGCGCTGCTGCTCGATCAACTGGACTCGGCGGCCTCGCTCATCCCGAACGCCTACTGCACCACCGTCTTCCTGGCGATCCTGGACACCGAATCCGGGGTCCTGCAGTACAGCAACGCCGGCCACATGCCCGCCCTGCTGGTGGGGCCGGAACCGGACACGACCGCGATGTTGACCGACGCGGCGTCGGTGCCGCTGGCCGTGCGCCGCGCGGAACCCCGCCCGCAGGCCAGTCGCGTACTGCCACCGGGGTCCACCCTGATGCTGTTCACCGACGGGCTGGTGGAGCGCAAGCACGAATCCATCGACGACGGGATCAACCGGGCCGCCGCGGTCCTGGTGAAGACGACCGCGCTGCCACTGGATTCCGTCGCCGATGCGGTTTTGCGTGAGTTGGCCCCTCCGGCTGGGTATGACGACGATGTGGCAATGGTGATCTACCGGCACC
>NZ_LZJJ01000034.1:0-5447 GCF_001667625.1 Mycobacterium sp. E1715 | reverse complement strand
GGCTGACCTTCTTCGTTTTGTGGTCGACGTTGTCGGTGACGTCGAGGAGCCCGGAGATGAACAGCTGATAGCAGGCGACACCCTCGGCACGGATGGCCTCGCGGTCCTCCGCCTGGTCGCCGGTCGCCAGCGGCGGCCTTTTGACGACGAAGCCGCCCTTGGCCCCGACCGGCACGATGACGGCGTTCTTCACCGCCTGCGCCTTGACCAGGCCGAGGATCTCGGTGCGGAAATCGTCGCGGCGGTCCGACCAGCGCAGCCCGCCGCGCGCCACCGGCCCGAACCGCAGGTGCACGCCCTCGACGCGGGGCGAGTAGACGAAGATCTCGTACTTGGGCCGCGGCAGCGGCAGTTCGTCGATCAGCTGGGCATCGAGCTTGAGGGCCAGCACATTTCGGGCGCGGGCCGAACCCTCCCGGGTCACGAAGTAATTGGTGCGCAACGTCGCCTGCACCAGCGACGCGAACGCCCGCAGGATGCGATCGGTGTCCAGGCTCATCAGCGCGTCGATGTCGGCGGCGACCGCGGCAGCCGCCGCTTGGGCGTCGCGATTCCTCGACGAGCCCGACGGGCGGGGATCGAAGAGCGCCTCGAACAGGGCGACCAGTGAACGCGCCGTGGAGGGGTGCTCGTTGAGCACCGACTCGATGTAGGACTGACTGTAGGGAAAGCCCGCCTGCCGTAGGTATTTCGCGTAGGCACGCAGCAACACGACCTGCTGCCAGGTCAGCCGCGCGCGCATGACCAGTTCGTTGAAGCGGTCGATCTCGACCCGGCCTTCCCAGATCGCGGTGACCGCGTCGGCGAATCGCTGTGCGGTGGCCTCGCGCTCGGTTGTCGTGGTCGCCGGCGAGATGGTGGGGTGGGTCGAGATCTTGAACTGGTAGATCCACACCGGCAGGTTGTCCGGGCGGGTCACGGTGAAGGGCCGCTCCTCGAGCACCACCACGCCCATGCTCTGCAGCATCGGCAGCAGCTGGCTCAGCGAGGCGGTGCGCCCGCCCAGGAACCAGGTCAGCTGGGCGGCCCCGTCCTCGCCGCGCTCAGAGAACACTAGCTTTACCGAATTATCTTGCAGCCCTTGGATTATGGCGATGTGGTCGATGGCGTCGGCCGGGCTGACGGCCTGCTTGTAGACCTCCGAGAACGCCGTGGCGTAGTGCTCGACGTCGGCCTGCTCGGCGCGACCGTCCGCGGCCGCGCCGATCAACCGGTCGGTCCAGGTGCGGGCGGCCTCGCTCAGCAGCCCCTGGATGCGGACCCGATTGTCCTCGGAGACGTCGACGGGTGCGGCTTCTTCGGGCAGCCGCACCATGAAATGCATGAGGGCCCAGGGCGACTCGCTGACGCGGGCGGTGAACTCGAGCCGCGTGCCGCCGAATTCGCGGACCAAGATGTCTTCGATCTGAAGCCGCACCTGGGTGGTGTATCGGTCGCGGGGCAAGTACACCAGGCAGGACACGAAGTATTGGAGCCGATCGGCGCGCAGGAACAACAACGCCCGCCGTTGGGATCCCAGGTCCACCACCGCTTTGGCCATCGCCAACAGCCGCTCGGCGCTGAGAGTGAAAAGCTCTGAGCGCGGGACGGTTTGGATGACGTCGAGCAGCAGCTGGCCGGGGTGGATCGGGTCGCTGTCGGCCAGGGCGAGCGCGTCGCGGACCCGGGTCGAGACCGTAGGGATCTCCAGAACGTCGGCGTTCATGGCGGCGACGGTGAAGAGCCCGACGAAGCGGTGCTCGACGACTCCGTCGTCGGCCCTCTCCCGCACCGCGATGGCGTACGGATAGGCGCCGTACCGCAAGTAGCTGCCCACGACAGACTGCGCGAGCACCAGCAGCTTGTCGTCATCGGTCAATCGGGGGCGGGAACCGGTGCGGGTGCGCAGGACGCCCAGGCCGGGTGAGCCGTCGCCGGAGACCAGGCCCTCGTGCACGCGGCACCGTTGGTAGCCCAGCAGCAGGAAGTTACCGTTGCCCAGCCAGCGCAGCAGGGCGGCGACGTCGTCGCGGTCCGGCGCGGAGAACTGGCCGTGCGCGTTGGTTTCCACGTCCGCGGCCAGGCCGCTCAGGGCGGCGATCAACGCGCCCGCGTCGCTGGCGACCTGCTGCACGTCCGACAGGACCTTGGGCAGCAGCCGCTCGACTTCGACGAGGCCCTTGGTGTCGACCGACGGCAGCAGCTGCACGTGTATCCACGCTTCGCCGACGTATGGCGGTGCGCCGGGAGGTTTGGGTTCGACGCTGACCAGGTCGCCGTCCGAGTTGCGGTGCACCTCGAACACCGGCGTCATGATGGCGGCGTAGGGCACGCCGAGCCGGTGCAGCAGCACGGTGACCGAGTCCATCAGCATGCCGCCGTGATCGGTGACGACCTGCAGCGCGGGCCCGAATCCGGCCGGATCCTCCGCGGGGTACACCGCGACTCGGCTCTGGCCGGCGGGGCGGTGCTGGCCCAACCGATAGTGGGCGCCCAGCATGGCGGGAGTGACGATGGAGGTCGGGACGGTCAGGTCGATCGGACCGGAATCCGCCGCCCCCGGTTCGTCGCCGTGCGGGCCGCGATAGCTCTCGATGTAGGCCTTCGCGATCCAGCCCGGAATGTCCTCCTGCAGTGTGAACGCGGTCCACGGCTTGAGGGCCTGCTTGGCTCCGGGATCGATCGTCATGCCGATGGCTCCCAACTCGTGACCGATGTCACTGTGCTCAACCGCCCAGTCTCCCCCGCAATGGGGGGCGGCCCCCAGCGGCCGTCCGGGCCGCGTCACTGCGGGGCTGCGCAGCTGACACTAGTCGCGCGTGAGCTTTCGGTGGGTCACTCTGTGCGGTCGCGCCGCGTCAACTCCGAGGCGTGCGACCTTGTTCTCCTCGTACGCACCGAAGTTGCCCTCGAACCAGAACCACTTGGCCTCGTTGTCCTCGTCGCCCTCCCAGGCCAGGATGTGCGTGCACGTGCGGTCCAGGAACCAGCGATCGTGGGAGATCACGACCGCGCAGCCGGGGAATTTCTCCAGGGCGTTCTCGAGCGAACCGAGCGTTTCGACGTCGAGGTCGTTGGTGGGTTCGTCGAGCAGGATCAGGTTGCCGCCCTCTTTGAGCGTGAGCGCCAGGTTCAGCCGGTTGCGCTCGCCGCCGGAGAGCACGCCGGCCGGCTTCTGCTGGTCAGGACCCTTGAAGCCGAACGCTGAAACGTAGGCGCGCGACGGGATCTCGTTCTGTCCGACCTCGATGTAGTCGAGGCCGTCCGAAACGACTTCCCACACGGTCTTCTTGGGGTCGATCCCGGCGCGGGACTGGTCGACGTAGCTGAGCTTGACGGTTTCTCCGACCTTGACCGTCCCGCTGTCGGGCTGTTCGAGTCCCACGATGGTCTTGAACAGCGTCGTCTTGCCGACGCCGTTGGGACCGATGACGCCGACGATGCCGTTGCGGGGCAGGGTGAAGGACAGGTCCTTGATCAGCGTGCGCCCGCCGAAGCCCTTGTCCAGGTGCTCGACCTCGACGACCACGTTGCCCAGCCGCGGCCCGACCGGGATCTGGATCTCCTCGAAGTCGAGCTTGCGCGTCTTTTCCGCCTCAGCCGCCATCTCCTCATACCGCTGCAGCCGCGCCTTGCTCTTCGCCTGGCGCGCCTTGGCCCCCGACCGCACCCAGGCCAGCTCCTCGGTCAGCCGCTTCTGCAGCTTGGCGTCCTTGCGGCCCTGCACCGACAAGCGCTCGGCCTTCTTCTCCAGATAGGTCGAATAGTTGCCCTCATAGGGGTACGCGCGACCGCGGTCGAGCTCGAGGATCCACTGCGCCACGTTGTCCAGGAAGTACCGGTCGTGGGTCACCGCCAACACCGCGCCCGCATAGGCGGCCAGGTGCTGTTCGAGCCACTGCACGCTTTCGGCGTCCAGGTGGTTGGTCGGCTCGTCGAGCAGCAACAGGTCCGGCTTGGACAACAGCAGCTTGCACAGCGCCACGCGCCGTCGCTCACCACCGGACAGGTTCGTCACCGGCTCGTCGGGCGGCGGGCAGCGCAGGGCGTCCATGGCCTGCTCGAGTTGCGAGTCGAGGTCCCAGGCATCGGCGTGGTCCAGCTCCTCCTGCAGCCGGCCCATTTCCTCCATCAACTCGTCGGAGTAGTCGGTGGCCATCAATTCGGCGACCTCGTTGAACCGGTCCAGCTTGACCTTGATCTCGCCGAGCCCCTCCTCGACGTTGCCGCGCACCGTCTTCTCTTCGTTCAGCGGTGGCTCCTGCTGCAGGATGCCGACGGTGGCGCCGGTGGCCAGGAAGGCCTCGCCGTTGTTCGGCTTGTCCAGCCCGGCCATGATCCGCAAGACGCTCGACTTGCCGGCGCCGTTGGGGCCGACGACACCGATCTTGGCGCCCGGGTAGAAGCTCAACGTGACGTCGTCCAGGATCACCTTGTCGCCGTGCGCCTTGCGGACCTTTTTCATCGTGTAGATGAACTCAGCCATGCCGCGGTCATGCCTTTCTGGTCTTTTGAGAGAGTTCTCGCGACCATCCTAGGCATCGCGCGGTGGGCCGGATTCCGCAGCTAAGCCGACATCGGCAGCGGTCCCGCTTCGGCGGAGTCGACGCCGGCGTCGCGATCGGCGTCCTCACCAGCGGTGCCGGCCGCATCCGTGGGTGGCTTGCCGGCATCGCCGGCAGTCGGGCCGGTGTAGCCGGGCCTCTCGATGCGGACGATCGCGCGGGACACATCGGGCCCGACGGAGGTGGCACGCATCTCCAGCGACGAGCGGCGGTTGCCGTCGCGGTCCTCGTACTCGCTGGTGTACACGTGGCCCACGACAATCACCGGTGCACCCTTACCCAGCGCGGCGCCCACGCCGGTGACCAACTTGCCCCAGCAATTGACGTTGATGAACAACGAGTTGCCCGGCTCCCAGCCTCCGTCGGCCGTGCGCCGCCGGGAATTGCTGGCGACGCGGAACTTGATCACCTCCTGCGTGCCGACGTGTCGGCGTTCGGGGTTGGTGACGATGTGTCCGACGACCGTAAGCGGTGTTTCAAACATTGGCTGATCCCTTCTCGGTTGCCATTTCTCTGATGTCGTGACCATTGACCTCGCCGCAACCGACGGACCTGGGGCCGAAACCGGGTCTCGGTGAGCGGTCCTGTGGAAAGAAACGGGACTGTGGAGTAGTTCGCGGGTCACATTCCAGCGCGGAATCGGCAACCGAAACTTGTCGTACCCCGCTGCGACGATGGGTTCATGTCTTCGACCGCATCGTCCGACTCCGTGGTGGTGAGCCCCAAAGACCGTCTCGGGGTGCTGTTCGAGGAGTTGGCGGAGTTGGCCGGTCAGCGCAACGCCATCGATGGGCGCATCGTGGATTTGGTCGCCGAGATCGACCGCGAGGAGCTGTGCGGCATGACCGGCGCGCGGTCGGTGCCGGCGTTGGTGGCCTGGAAGCTGGGGTTGTCCTCGACCAC
>NZ_LZJJ01000033.1:0-2271 GCF_001667625.1 Mycobacterium sp. E1715 | reverse complement strand
GCCGCGCCGATGCCGGCCGCGCCCGTGGGGTCGGCGCGCAACACGAGCACGCGGTCGGCGAGGATCGCCGCCTCATCGACGTCGTGAGTCACCAGCAACGTCGTGGTGCCCGCCTCGTGCTGCACCCTGTCGAGCAGGTCCTGCATCCGCAACCGGGTCAACGCGTCCAGGGCCGCGAGCGGCTCGTCGAGGAGCAGGACACTGGGCCGGCGCGCTAGAGCCCGCGCGAGGCCGGCACGTTGTGCCATACCGCCGGAAACCTGCCGCGGGCGATGATCACCGAACTCGGTCAGCCCTACGACGTTCAGCCAATGTTGAACCTCCCCGGTGCCCTTCGCGCGCGCCGTGCCAGGCGGTAAACCGAAGGCGACGTTGGCCGCCAGCGATCGCCACGGCAGCAGGCGCGGCTCCTGGAAAACCATCGCGCAACGCGGGTCGACCCCCCGGACGGCCTTCCCCGCTATCTCGATCCGCCCGGCGCTGGGCTTGTCGAGACCGGCCACGAGTCGCAACAGCGTCGACTTGCCGCTGCCCGAGGGCCCGAGCAACGCGACGACCTGGCCCGGTTCGATCTCGATGTCGACGTCGCGCAGCACGGCGCGCGTTCCGAAGGTGCGGTTGACGCGACGCAATGACACGCGTGCCGGCGCGAGACTGGTCGACATCACCCGCGCAGCCTAGGAATCGCGCGCGGCGCCCACCAGGTTTGCGTTGCCGATGATTAAAACCCGCTGTGCGCCATCACTAGACGGCGATCAAGGTCAGCCGTGCGGCGCTTCGGAGATCTTGGTGTCCGGCTTGCCAAGCGTCTGGCAGTACGTCGCCGCCGACAGCCGAGTGGCGGTGATCTCGGCGTTGGACGGGTCGGTGCCGTTCTTGTCCTTCAACATCTTGCTGACTTCGTCGTTCTGCTTCTTCTCGTCCTGCGAGGTGAAGTCCTTGCACTTGGTGTCGCCGCCGGTGTTGATCACCTGTGAGGCCGAACACGCGCTGGACAGCAGCACGGCTAGTGCGAGCGTCGCGGCCGCGATTTGCTTCATCGTTTGCCTCCCTGGGAGTCGAGTAGTGGTATCAGTACACCAAATCGGCCGATTTGAAACCCCGCACGAGATTTGCCCGCCGATCGGGCCGGTTGCTCCGCGTGCATTTCCGCGGCGATCGGGAATAACTGCCTCGTTTGCATCGTCGTTTGCGTTCGTCGCGCCGAATGCCAGGGGGAAACGTCCAGTGTCTGTAGCCAACGGGTCAACGTCGCGACCTGCGGCGGCTCTGGACAAGGCGGGCCGCCCGGATGCGGACCGGGCCGTCTTCGGCGGCGTGCTGGTGCTCTTGCTGTCCGTCGGCTGGGTCGCCAACCACTTCGTCGCGCTGATGCCCGCGCTCAGCGCGCGGCAACACCTCAGCCCAGCCACCCTCGATGCGATCTTCGGGGTCTATGCGGTGGGCTTGGTGCCCGGCCTGCTCGTCGGCGGGCGCACCTCGGATGCGTTCGGGCGGCGGCCGGTGGCGCTGGCGGGCGCGGCGACCGCCGTGGCCGGCACGGTGGCCATGCTGTGCTCGCAGCAGTACGAGATCTTGCTCCTCGGCCGCCTGATCGTCGGGTTCGGTGTCGGCCTGGCCATGAGTTCCTGCACCGCCTGGGCCTCCGATCTGAAAGGTCCGGCCGGGGCGGCCGCCGCGGGTGCGGTGTTGATGGGCGGTTTCGCGATCGGACCGTTCGCGGGGGGCCTGATCGTCAAGGCCGGTCCGGGCGGCATCCAGTTGTCGTTCGGGGTCGCCGTCGCGATCGGCATCGCGGCGATGGCCTTCGCGGTGCTTGCGGCGCGCGGGGCGGAGACCACCGCGCGGCCAACCGCGCGGGTTTGGGAACCGCCGACCACCGCGGGGCAGGGCACCGGGCGGGCGTTGAGTTGGGCGATGCCGCTGGCGCCGTGGGTGTTCGCATCGGCGACACTGGGGTTCGTCGCGATCCCCGGCCGTGTCCACACCGGGCTCGCCGCCCCGATGGCCGTCGGCACCGCCACGCTGCTCGTCAACGGGGTCAGCGGGCTGATCCAGGTGCTGGCCCGCGCGCGGAGCTGGGGGCCCCAGGCCGGCACCGCCGGCGCACTGCTGGCCGCACTCGGCTACGCGACCACCGCGCTGGCCCCGCAGACCATGTCGTTGGCCTTGGGCCTTCCCCTCTTCCTGGTGCTGGGATGCGCCTCCGGCCTGTGCTTGCGTGAGGGGTTGATCGATCTGGAGGCCGCGGCGCCGAAACGCTTGCGCGGC
>NZ_LZJJ01000032.1:0-14008 GCF_001667625.1 Mycobacterium sp. E1715 | reverse complement strand
GAGAAACCTCGATGCCTGCCAGCTGTCCGACGCCCCGGCTCACCCGGTTAGCGGTCCTCACGGTCGCGGGGGTCACCGCGCTGTCCGTCGCCGCGTGCAGCTCGTCCAACAAAGCGAGCCCGACGACGTCGACGTCGACGTCCACCTCGGTGGTGACCCCCGCGACCGTGAGGACCGCTAACCGGGTGAGCCGGGGCGTCGGACAGCTGGCAGGCATCGAGGTTTCTCCAATCGTGGTGGGACCCAACGGAATGGGTATTACCAGTTGGAGCTGTAGCTAACCTGTGTGTAATGCGGCCTGGTCAGAATGCCTGGTCGGGCACGCGCATGACCTCGTCGTCGATGGACTCGATGACTTTGCGCAGGGACGTGAGCTTGGGCAGCATGTTCTTCGCGAAGAACGCCGACGTGGCCACCTTGCCCCGATAGAACGCCGCGTCGTTCCCGTCCGCGCCCGCCAGCGCGGCGTGCGCGATCGCGGCCTGCACCAGCAGCCGCCACCCGATGAGCAGATCGCCGACCGCGAGCAGATACCGCACCGATCCGAGCCCCACTTTGTAGATTTCGGTGGGATGCTGGGCGGCGGACATCAGGTACCCGGTCAACGCGCCCGTCATCGCCGTGACCTCGTCGAGCGCCGTCTGCAGCAGCTCGGCCTGCGGTTTGAGCGCCTCGTCGCACGCATCGATCGTCGCGGTGATCTGAGCCGTCACGAACTGCAGGGCCTCGCCGCGGTCGCGCACGATCTTGCGGAAGAAGAAATCCAGCGCCTGGATGGCCGTGGTGCCCTCGTAGAGCGAATCGATTTTGGAGTCCCGGATGTACTGCTCCAGCGGGTAGTCCTGCAGAAAGCCCGAACCGCCCAGCGTCTGCAGCGATTCCGTCAGGATCTCGTAGGCGCGTTCCGAGCTCACGCCTTTCACGATCGGCAGGAGCAGGTCGTCCACGCGGTGCGCCATCTCGTGGTTGGCACCCGAAACATGTTGGGCCACAGCGTCGTCCTGGTGCGCGGCGGCGTACATGTACAGGGCGCGCAAACCCTCGGCGTAGGCCTTCTGCGTCATCAGGCTGCGACGCACGTCGGGGTGGTGGATGATCGTGACCCGCGGCGCCGTCTTGTCGGACATCTGCGTGAGGTCGGCACCCTGCACCCGCTCTTTGGCGAACGCCAGCGCGTTCAGGTAACCGGTGGACAACGTGCCGGCGGCCTTGACGCCGATCGTCATGCGCGCGTGTTCGATCACGGTGAACATCTGCGCGATCCCGTTGTGCACGTCGCCGACGAGGTAACCGACAGCGGGCAGATCCGTTGCGCCGAAGGTCAATTCACACGTGGGGGAGGACTTGATCCCCATCTTGTGCTCCACCCCGGTGACGAACACCCCGTTGCGGGGTCCCAGTTCGAACGTTTCGGGGTCGAAGAGGTATTCGGGCACGTAGAACAGGCTCAGCCCCTTGGTTCCCGGGCCGGCGCCCTCGGGGCGCGCGAGCACGAGGTGGAAGATGTTGTCGGCGGTGTTGCCTACGTCGCCGCCCGAGATGAAACGCTTGACGCCCTCGATGTGCCAGGTGCCGTCCGGTTGCGCGATGGCCTTGGCGCGGCCGGCCCCGACGTCGGAGCCCGCGTCGGGCTCGGTGAGGACCATGGTGGCCGCCCAGCCGCGCTCCACGCCCTCGGCCGCCCAGCGCCGTTGTTCCTCGTTGCCCTCGACGAACAGGGCCTGCGCCATCAACGGGCCGAGGCTGAAGAAGTTCGCGGACGGGTTCGCGCAGATGATCATTTCGTTGACGCCCCACGCCAGCGGCGGCGGGGCGGCCATGCCGCCGATTTCTTCGTCCAGCATCAGTCGCCACCAGCCGGCCTCATTGATCGCCTGCACCGTCTTGGCCAATTCGGGCGCCACGCTGATGGCGTGGGTGGCCGGATCGAAGACCGGCGGGTTGCGGTCCGCGAAGGCGAAGGACTCGGCGACGGGGCCCTCGGCCAGGCGGGCGGCTTCGTCCAGGATCGTCCGCACCGTTTCCGCGTCGAGGTCGCTGTAGCGCCCGGTGCCCAGCACGGCGCCCACATCGAGCACTTCGAACAGGTTGAACTCGAGATCACGGACGTTAGCGATGTAATGGCCCAACGCGATTCCCTCACTGGTCCCTCGACGCGGCGGATCGTCCGCTCAGTGTCTCCGACGTGGGAAAACGTACGCAACCGTAACCTACGGACGGCGGCGGGCGGGTTACCCGCCGGTTGCGGCCGGGAAAAGCGGGTGCGGGGGCCTCGCGCAACCCCGGCCGGCTCCTCGCCCGGGAACACCACGTCGCGCCCCGGCGTTACAGCAAACGTGACCACACTCGATCTCACCGCTGAGAAGTTCAACGAAACCATCGAGGGCAACGACATCGTGCTCGTCGATTTCTGGGCGTCCTGGTGCGGGCCGTGCCGCCAGTTCGGGCCCACTTTCCAGGCCTCCGCGGAGAAGCACCCCGACATCGTGCACGCCAAGGTCGACACCGAGGCCGAACAGCAGCTGGCCGCCGCGGCCCAGATCCGGTCCATCCCGACCTTGATGGCCTTCAAGAAGGGCAAGTTGCTGTTCAACCAGGCCGGGGCGCTGCCGCCGGCGGCGCTTGAAGACCTGGTTCAGCAAATCAAGGCTTTCGACGTCGACGCCGCCGAGGCCGGCCAGGCCGAATAGCTCCGACGCCGCGGCTCACGCGGGGCGGGGCGCAGCTACACGCTAGGTTGCTTGGGTGAGTCTGGTACTGGTAGAGCACCCGCGGCCCGGTGTCGCGCTGATAACCCTCAATCGGCCTGAGCGAATGAATTCCATGGCGTTCGACGTCATGGTGCCGCTCAAAGAGGCGCTGGAGAAGGTCAGGTACGACAATTCCGTGCGCGTGGTCGTGCTGACCGGCGCCGGCCGGGGATTCTCCTCCGGGGCGGACCACAAGTCCGCGGGCTCGGTGCCCCACGTCGAGGGCCTGACCCGCCCCACGTACGCGCTGCGGTCCATGGAGGTCCTCGACGAGGTCATCCTGGGGCTGCGCCGCCTGCATCAGCCCGTCATCGCCGCGGTCAACGGCCCGGCGATCGGCGGGGGGCTGTGTCTGGCGCTGGCCGCCGACATCCGGGTCGCCGCGACCGGCGCGTATTTTCGCGCGGCCGGCATCAACAACGGCCTGACCGCCAGCGAGCTGGGGCTTAGTTACCTCCTGCCGAGGGCGATCGGCTCGTCGCGAGCATTCGAAATCATGTTGACCGGCCGCGATGTCACCGCCGAGGAGGCCGAGCGAATCGGGCTGGTGTCGTGCCAGGTGCCCGACGAACAGCTGCTCGACACCTGCTACGCGATCGCCGCCCGGATAGCGGCGTTCTCGCGGCCGGGAATCGAATTGACCAAGCGCACACTGTGGAGTGGACTGGACGCCGGTAGCCTGGAGGGGCACATGCAAGCCGAAGGCTTGGGTCAGCTGTTCGTTCGTCTGCTCACCGCCAACTTCGAAGAAGCGGTTGCCGCGCGCGCGGAGCGACGCCCCGCGGTTTTCACCGACGACAAGTAGCCACGACATCAGGGAGTAGATGTGATCACTGCCACGGACCTCGAGGTCCGCGCCGGTGCGCGCATCCTGCTCTCACCCGAAGGGCCGGACCTGCGCGTGCAGCCCGGCGACCGGATCGGGCTGGTCGGGCGCAACGGCGCCGGCAAGACGACCACCCTGCGCATCCTGGCCGGCGAGACCGAACCGTACGCCGGGTCGGTGCTGCGCGCCGGTGAAATCGGTTATCTGCCACAGGATCCCAAGGAGGGCGACCTCGACGTGCTGGCGCGCGACCGGGTGTTGTCGGCCCGCGGCCTGGACGTTCTGCTCACCGACCTGGAAAAGCAGCAGGCGTTGATGGCCGAGGTCGCCGACGACGAGGCGCGCGACCGCGCCATTCGCCGATACGGGCAGCTGGAGGAGCGGTTCGTGGCGCTGGGCGGCTACGGAGCCGAGAGCGAGGCCAGCCGCATCTGCGCGAGTCTCGGCCTGCCGGACCGGGTGCTGACGCAGAAGCTGCGCACGCTGTCGGGCGGGCAGCGGCGCCGGGTGGAGCTGGCGCGGATCCTGTTCGCCGCGTCGGAAGGCGGAGCGGGCGCTTCAGGTTCAGAGACCACCCTGCTGCTCGACGAGCCCACCAACCACCTGGACGCGGATTCGGTTGGCTGGCTGCGCGATTTCCTGCGCGCCCACACTGGCGGGCTGGTGATCATCAGTCACAACGTCGAGTTGCTCGCCGACGTCGTCAACCGGGTGTGGTTTCTCGACGCCGTGCGCGGCGAGGTCGACGTCTACAACATGGGCTGGCAGAAGTACCTGGACGCCCGGGCCACCGACGAGCAACGGCGCCGCCGTGAGCGCGCCAATGCCGAACGCAAGGCCGCCGCGCTGCGCACGCAGGCCGCCAAGTTGGGTGCCAAGGCCACGAAAGCCGTTGCCGCCCAGAACATGCTGCGTCGCGCCGACCGGATGATGGCCGCGCTCGACGAGGAGCGGGTCGCCGACAAGGTCGCCCGCATCAAGTTCCCCACCCCCGCCCCGTGCGGGCGCACGCCGCTGGTGGCCAAGGGACTGAGCAAGTCGTACGGGTCGCTCGAGGTGTTCACCGGCGTGGACCTGGCCATCGACCGCGGCTCGCGGGTGGTGGTCCTCGGCCTCAACGGCGCCGGCAAGACGACGCTGCTGCGACTGCTGGCCGGCACCGAGCAACCGGACACCGGTGGGCTGGAGCCCGGCCACGGCTTGCGGATGGGCTATTTCGCGCAGGAGCACGACACCCTCGACAACGACGCCAGCGTGTGGGAGAACATCCGGCACGCCGCGCCCGACACCGGCGAGCAGAATCTGCGAAGCCTGCTGGGCGCGTTCATGTTCAGCGGACCGCAGCTCGACCAACCGGCGGGCACGCTGTCGGGTGGCGAAAAGACACGGCTCGCGCTGGCCGGGCTGGTGGCGTCGACGGCGAACGTTCTGCTGCTCGACGAGCCGACGAACAACCTCGATCCCGCCTCGCGCGAACAGGTGCTCGACGCGCTGCGCAGTTACCAGGGCGCGGTGGTGCTCGTGACGCACGATCCCGGCGCGGCCGAGGCGCTTGACCCGCAACGGGTTGTGCTGCTGCCCGACGGCACCGAGGACTTCTGGTCCGACGACTACCGAGACCTCATCGAACTGGCCTGACTCCCGGGTGCTTTTCGTCCAAATCGGCCCGCGGCCGACGACGGGTTCCTACTCTTAGGTGCTTGCGATCGTGCTCAGCCGCGGAGGACATCCATGAAAAGGACACCGCAAAGGTCGAAGAAGACCCGCGAGGAGTTGTTGTCCGAGCTACGGAACGCCTACGAGGGCGGGGCCAGCATCCGCACGCTGGTCGCCTCGACCGGCAGGTCCTACGGATCGATTCACAGCCTGCTGCTGCAGGCGGGTGCCACGATGCGCAGCCGCGGCGGCCCGAACCGCACCGCGCGATCCGCACAAGTGTAGCGCCGCGGCGTCGCTACTCCTGCGGGCCAGAGTCGTTGCGGCGCACGGACTTTTCCACCAGGTCGAGCACCGCGGACAATCGCCGCGGATCCTCGCCTGACGCCAGCCGCGCCACCAGGCCGTCGAGCACCAACTCCAGATAGCACTGCAACACGTCGCCGGGAACGTCGTCGCGCACCCGGTGCGCCTCCTTCTGCCGGCGCAACCGGTCGGTTGTCGCCGCCGCCAGTTCCGCGGACCGCTCCGCCCAGCCGCGGCTGAACTCGGGGTCGTTGCGCAGCTTGCGTGCGATCTCGAGCCTGGTGGCCAGCCAGTCGAACTGGTCGGGCGCGGCGAGCATGTCGCGCATCACCTGGATGAGGCCCTCGCGCGACGCCACGTCGGCCATCCGCTCGGCATCCTCGTGCGCCAGCGCGAAGAACAGCGCGTCCTTGTCGCGGAAGTGGTGGAAGATCGCGCCACGCGACATCCCGATGGCCGTCTCCAGCCGCCGCACCGTGGCCTTGTCGTAGCCGTACTCGGCGAAGCAACGGCGGGCACCGTCGAGGATCTGGCGGCGGCGGGCCGCCAGATGATCCTCGCTGACTTTGGGCACAGGCGACGACGGCTACGACTTGAGCATGTTGCGCAGCACGTACTGCAGGATGCCGCCGTTGCGGTAGTAGTCGGCCTCCCCGGGCGTGTCGATGCGCACCACCGCGTCGAACTCGACGGCGTCCTTGCCATCTTTAGTCGCCTTGACGTGCACCGTCTTTGGCGTCTTGCCGTCGTTGAGCGCCTCGATGCCGGTGATGTCGAACACCTCGGTGCCGTCCAGCCCCAATTCCTTGGCGGACTTGCCCTCGGGGAACTGCAGCGGGATCACGCCCATGCCGATCAGGTTGGAGCGGTGGATGCGCTCGAACGACTCGGCGATCACCGCCCGCACGCCCAGCAGCAGCGTGCCCTTGGCGGCCCAGTCCCGAGACGAACCGGAGCCGTACTCCTTGCCGCCCAGCACCACCAGCGGAATGTTCTGCGCCGCATAGTTCTGCGCCGCGTCGTAGATGAACGCCTGCGGGGCACCGTCCTGGGTGAAGTCGCGGGTGTAGCCACCCGAGACGTCGTCGAGCAACTGGTTGCGCAGCCGGATGTTGGCGAATGTGCCGCGAATCATCACCTCGTGGTTGCCGCGCCGGGAGCCGAAGGAGTTGTAGTCCTTGCGTTCGACGCCGTGCTCGTCGAGGTACTGCGCGGCCGGGGTGCCCGGCTTGATGGCGCCCGCGGGGGAGATGTGGTCGGTGGTCACCGAGTCGCCCAGCAGCGCCAACACCCGGGCGCCCGTGATGTCACCGACGGGCTCGGGCTCCGCCGCCATCCCCTCGAAGTACGGGGGCTTGCGGACGTACGTCGAATCCTGGTTCCACTCAAACGTATTGCCACTCGGGGTGGGCAGGTTGCGCCACCGCTCGTCGCCCTTGAAGACGTCAGCGTAGTTCTTGGTGAACATCTCCTGGCTGATCGCCGAGGCGATGGTGTCCGAGACGTCCTTCTGCGACGGCCAGATGTCTTTCAGGAAGACGTCGTTGCCGTCCTTGTCCTGACCCAGCGGCTGCGACTCGAAGTCGAAGTCCATGGTCCCCGCCAACGCGTAGGCGACCACCAGCGGCGGGGACGCCAGGTAGTTCATCTTCACGTCGGGGTTGATGCGGCCCTCGAAGTTCCGGTTGCCGGACAGCACCGCGGACACCGACAGGTCGTTGTCGTTGATCGCCTTGGAGATCTCGTCGGGCAGCGGGCCGGAGTTCCCGATGCACGTCGTGCAGCCGTAGCCGACCAGGTAGAAGCCGAGCTTCTCCAGATACGGCCACAGGCCGGCCTTGTCGTAGTAGTCGTGGACCACCTGGGAGCCCGGTGCCATCGTGGTCTTCACCCACGGCTTGGACGCCAGCCCCTTCTCGACGGCGTTGCGGGCCAGCAGCGCCGCGCCCAGCATCACCTCGGGGTTGGAGGTGTTGGTGCACGACGTGATGGCCGCGATCACCACCGCGCCGTGGTCGAGCTCGAACTCGCCTCGGTCGTCGGAGCGCACCCGAACCGGGTTGCTCACCCGGCCCTTGGCATGTGCCGCAGCCGATTCGAACTTCGGGGCGTCGTCGGCGTGGCCGTTCTCCAGCGCGCCGGGGTCGCTGGCCGGGAAGGACTCGTCGACGGCCTCGTCGAGCTTGGAGTACTCCTTCTTGTCGGGGTCGTCGCCGACGTAGTCGCCGATCTGCGCGCGGAACGTGGATTTCGCGTCGGACAACGCGATTCGGTCCTGCGGGCGCTTCGGTCCGGCGATCGAGGGCACCACGTCGGACAGGTTGAGTTCGAGGTACTCGGAGAAGGCCGGCTCGTGCTTCGGGTCGTGCCACATGCCCTGCTCTTTGGCGTACGCCTCGACCAGGGCGAGCTGCTCGTCGGAGCGGCCGGTGAACCGCAGGTAGGAGATGGTCTCCTCGTCGATCGGGAAAATCGCGGCGGTGGAACCGAATTCGGGGCTCATGTTGCCCAGGGTGGCGCGGTTGGCCAGCGGCACCTCGGCCACCCCCTCGCCGTAGAACTCGACGAACTTACCGACCACGCCGTGCTTGCGCAGCATCTCGGTGACGGTCAGCACCACGTCGGTGGCGGTGACGCCGGCCTGGATCTCACCGGTCAGCTTGAATCCGACGACGCGCGGGATCAGCATCGACACCGGCTGACCGAGCATCGCGGCCTCGGCCTCGATGCCGCCGACGCCCCAGCCCAGCACGCCCAGGCCGTTGACCATCGTGGTGTGCGAGTCGGTGCCCACGCAGGTGTCGGGGTAGGCGACCCCGTCGCGGTCCATCACCACGCTGGCCAGGTATTCGATGTTGACCTGGTGCACGATGCCGGTGCCTGGCGGCACCACCTTGAAGTCGCGGAAAGCGCCCTGGCCCCAGCGCAAGAACTGGTAACGCTCGCCGTTGCGCTGGTACTCGATCTCGACGTTGCGCTCGAAGGAGTCGGGGGTGCCGAACAGGTCGGCGATCACCGAGTGATCGATCACCAGGTCGGCGGGCGCCAGCGGGTTGACCTTCTCCGCCTTGCCGCCGAGGTCGCCGATCGCCTCGCGCATGGTCGCCAGGTCGACGATGCAGGGCACGCCGGTGAAGTCCTGCATCACGACCCGGGCGGGCGTGTACTGGATCTCAATGCTGGGTTCGGCCTTGGGATCCCAGTTCGCGATGGCCTCGATGTGGTCTTTGGTGATGTTGCTGCCGTCCTCGTTGCGCAGCAGGTTCTCGGCTAGGACTTTGAGACTGTAGGGGAGTTTCTCGGTGTTGGGTACGGCGTCGAGACGATAGATCTGGTAACTCTTGTCGCCGACCTTGAGGGTGTCGCGCGCTCCGAACGAGTTCACAGAATCTTCTTTACTCACTTCAACTCCCAAGGATTTAGTTCTTCCGCCGACGGGCCGTGCCGGCGGTGCGGTGCTACTTTAACAGTACGCTTGTCCTGCATTACGGCGGGGCGCCCGTAGGTCCAGTCTTGTCGCGTAGGCCGACGGTTTAAACCCCTCGGGGCGGACTCTCTCGGAAGCGCCGTGACCGCGTGCCCGGGCGCGGCGCCGGGCGGATGCTCTCGAAACATAAACCTCGCACACCCGCGCCGGCGTGTCGTGTGCGTGGTTTATGTGTCGTGACCGCAAGGGCGGCGCGGCTTGCGGCGAGGCCGGCCCGCCCGCCGGGCGGGCGATCGCGAACCCGCGTCGCGTACGGTGCCGGTAGCACTAGTCAGGGAGGCGAAATGACCGGGCACGAATCCTTCGTCCTGCCGCTCTACATTCCGCAAGACGTCGACATGGCCGCGATCAAGGCGCAGGTTGCCGCCGACGGCGTCAGCGCGCCGGCCGCGGCCCTGCCCGAGCTGCTCGATGTGGTCAACCAGGCGCGCGCACACGGCATCAACCTCAAGATCGTGCTGCTCGACCACAACCCCCCGAACGACACCCCGCTGCGCGACATCTCGACCGTGGTCGGCGCCGACTACCACGACTCGACCGTCCTGACGCTCAGCCCGAGTTACGTAGGTAGCTACAGCACACAATTCCCGCGGGTCACGCTGGAGGCCGGCGAGGACATCGCCAAGACCGGCAACCCGGTGGTCTCGGCGCAGCATTTCGTGGGCGAGCTCGAGGGCCACGAATTCCCGTGGACGGGCCTCACCATCTTCCTGCTGCTCGCGGTCTTCGCGGCCGCCGTCGGCACCCGCCTCCTGCAGCTGCGCGCCAGGCGATCAGCAACTCCGTCGGATTCGGCGGGGGCGCAGGAAGTGACGCCGACGAACACGGCCTAGCCCCGCTTTCCGGCGCGACAGGTCCCGCCGGCCACTCCCTCATCGGCCGCTGCGGCAAACCCGGCAGGTCACCGTTCGGTCACATTAAACGCACGTCAAGAGTGCGATTTCTGTGGAGCGTTTGCACGCCCAATAGTGTGACGTACGGTGCAAATGATGCTGGTGTTGTCTTTGGCGCCTCTTGAGAGCCCTGTGGCCGGCGCCGCCCGTCGCGTTGAGCCGTAGGAGACCTGAGTCGAATGAGACGCACACGCCGGGGCTCCGCTGCGCAACCGGTCGCGAGGCTCGTCCGGCCGGTCGTGCCATCAGTCGTGAGCGTGGCCCTGCTGCTCTGTACGCCCGGGCTCGCCCAAGGTGACCCCGCCGCCGACAGCCTGGCCGGTCTGATCGCCAACGTCGCGAAGGCGAACCAGCGCCTGGAGAATCTGAGCGCCGAAATCCAGACGGAACAGGAGAGCGTCAACAAAGCCCTGGTGGACGTCGAGACCACCCGGGACAACGTCGCCGCGGCCCAACGCGACCTCGAGACCAGCCAGCAGGCGGTCAAAGACGCCAACACCGCGATCGCCGCGGCGCAACAGCGGTTCGACACGTTCGCCGCCGCCACCTACATGAATGGCCCGTCGAGCAGCTACCTGACCGCCACCAGCCCAGACGAGATCATCGCCACCGAGGCCGCCGCGAAGACCCTGTCCGCGAGCTCCCAAACGGTGATGACCAGGCTGCAGCAGGCGCGAACCGAACAGGTGAACAAGGAATCGGCGGCTCGGCTGGCCAAGCAGAAGGCCGACAAGGCCGCCGCCGACGCCAAAGGCAGCCAGGACGCCGCGGTGGCGGCGCTGACCGATTCCAAGCGCAAGTTCGACGAACAGCGCGAACAGGTCACCCGGCTGGCCGCCGAACGCGACGAGGCGCAGGCGAAACTCGAAGCCGCCCAACGGCAGTGGTCGACCGGCCCGGGCGGTCCCGCCACCCCGAGCTCGGGCGACCGATGGGAGACCGGCTCGCCCGGGGCGCCGGCGCCGCACACCGGGGCCCGCCGCTGGGACGGCGCCTGGGACCCGACCCTGCCGATGATCCCGAGCGCCAACGTCCCCGGCGACCCGATCGCGGTCATCAACCAGGTGCTGGGGATCTCGGCCACCTCGACGCAGGTCACCGCCGGACTGGGCCGCAACTTCCTGCAGCAGCTCGGCATCCTCAAGCCCGACGACACAGGCATCACCAATGCCGCCCCCGGCGGGACTTCCGGGCGGATCCCGCGGGTGTACGGCCGGCAGGCCACCGAATACGTGATCCGGCGCGGCATGTCGCAGATCGGCGTGCCGTACTCCTGGGGCGGCGGCAACGCCGCCGGGCCCAGCAAGGGCATCGACTCGGGCGCCGGCATCACCGGCTTCGACTGCTCGGGCCTGGTCCTGTACTCGTTCGCCGGGGTGGGCATCAAGCTGCCGCACTACTCGGGCTCGCAGTACAACCTGGGCCGCAAGATCCCGTCCTCGCAGATGCGCCGCGGCGACGTCATCTTCTACGGCCCCGGCGGCAGCCAGCACGTCACGATCTACCTCGGCGACGGGCAAATGCTCGAGGCCCCCGATATCGGGCTGAAGGTCCGCGTCGCGCCGGTGCGCACCAGCGGCATGACGCCCTACGTGGTCCGCTACATCGAGTGGTGAACGAATGAAAATCGAACGGGGAGCCATGCGCCGCAAGCGGATTCGCCTGATCAACCTCGCCTGGATCACCACCGTGGTGACCGGGCTGATGTTGTCGGTCGCCGCCCCGGCGCCCGTCGCCGTGGCCGACCCCGGCGCCTGGGACCCCACCCTGCCGGCGACGATCAGCGCGGGCGCCCCAGGCGACCCGCTCGCCGTCGCCAACGCGTCGCTGCAGGCCACCGCCCTGGCGACCCAAACGACGATGGACCTGGGCAGGCAGTTCCTGGGCGGCCTCGGAATCAACATCCTGGGGGATCCCGCTCCCACTGCGGCAAGCCCCACCAACCCGGGCGGCAAGATCCCGCGGGTCTACGGCCGTCAGGCAATCGAGTACGTCATCAAGCGGATGGGCTCGCAGATGGGCGTGCCCTACTCGTGGGGCGGTGGCTCGCTGGACGGCCCGAGCAAGGGCGTCGGCGACGGCGCGAACATCACCGGTTTCGACTGCTCGGGCCTGATGCGGTACGGCTTCGCCGGCGTCGGCGTCCTGATTCCCCGGTTCTCCGGTGACCAGTACAACGCCGGCCGGCACATCCCACCCGACCAGGCGCGGCGCGGCGACCTGATCTTCTACGGCCCGAACGGCGGCCAGCACGTGACGATGTATCTGGGCAACGGCCAGATGCTGGAGGCGTCCAGCCTCGCCGGTCACGTCACCGTCAGCCCGGTTCGCAAGCCCGGCATGACGCCGTTCCTGACTAGGATCATCGAGTACTGATCCAGGTTCGTTGCTGGGCGGGTCGCCCGGCTGGATGCCGGGGGCGAACCACCAGCGTCGACGGAATCCGGCGGGCCTGGAATAGTTGGACGCGGGCACGTCGCGGCCCCACGACAGTGGTGGTGCAAGCAGTCGTGTCCGAATGAGCTGTGGAGGGTTATTGATGACAGCAGCAGGTGGGCCGCCTCAGGGCGCCAGCGGTTACTCGGGCCCGGGTGGTCCTGCCGGCTCGCCGGCCCATGAGGCGCCGTCGGGCGGTGGTAATGGCCTGGCCGCGGAGGTGCACACGCTGGAGCGGGCCATCTTCGAGGTCAAGCGGATCATCGTCGGCCAGGACCAGCTCGTCGAGCGGATGCTGGTCGGCCTGCTCTCCAAGGGCCACGTGTTGCTCGAAGGTGTCCCAGGTGTGGCCAAGACCCTGGCCGTCGAGACCTTCGCCAAGGTGGTGGGCGGCACGTTCGCCCGCATCCAGTTCACGCCCGACCTGGTGCCCACCGACATCATCGGTACCCGCATCTACCGGCAGGGCAAGGAGGAGTTCGACACCGAGCTCGGCCCGGTGGTGGTGAACTTCCTGCTCGCCGACGAGATCAACCGTGCGCCTGCCAAGGTGCAGTCGGCGTTGCTGGAGGTCATGCAGGAACGCCAAGTGTCGATCGGCGGCAAGAGGTTCCCATTGCCCAACCCGTTCCTGGTGATGGCCACCCAGAACCCGATCGAGCACGAGGGCGTGTACCCGCTCCCCGAGGCCCAGCGGGACCGCTTCCTGTTCAAGATCAACGTCGGCTACCCGTCGCCCGAAGAAGAGCGGGAGATCATCTACCGGATGGGTGTGCGGCCGCCCGAGCCCAAGCAGATCCTCAACACCGGCGACTTGTTGCGGCTGCAGGACATCGCGGCTAACGGCTTCGTGCACCACGCGCTGGTCGACTACGTGGTGCGCGTCGTGACCGCCACCCGCCATCCCGAGCAGCTTGGCATGAACGACGTCAAGACGTGGATCTCGTTCGGTGCGTCCCCGCGCGCCTCGCTGGGCATCATCGCCGCGTCCCGCTCGCTGGCGCTGGTGCGTGGCCGCGACTACGTGATTCCGCAGGATGTCGTCGATGTCATTCCCGACGTGCTGCGGCACCGCCTGGTGCTCACCTACGACGCGCTCGCCGACGAGATCTCGTCGGAGATCGTCATCAACCGGATCCTGCAGACGGTCGCCCTGCCTCAGGTCAACGCCGTTCCGCAGCAGGGGCAGTCGGTGCCCCCGGTGATGCAGCCCGCCGGCGCGGCTAGCGGTCGGTGACCGACCCCAAGCAGCCGGCGGTGCCACACCCGCCCTCGATGCAGCGCGGGCAGATCGTCGACCCGAAGCTGGCGGCGGCGCTGAGGCAACTCGAGCTGACGGTCAAGCGCAAGCTCGACGGCGTCCTGCACGGTGACCATCTCGGGCTGATCCCGGGACCGGGCTCCGAGCCGGGCGAATCGCGCGAGTACCAGCCCGGTGACGACGTCCGGAGGATGGACTGGGCCGTCACGGCGCGCACCACGCACCCCCACGTCCGGCAGATGATCGCCGACCGTGAGCTGGAGACGTGGCTGGTGGTCGACATGTCGGCGAGCCTCGATTTCGGCACCGTGGGCTGCGAGAAGCGCGACCTGGCCGTGGCGGCAGCTGCCGCGATCACGTTCCTCAACAGCGGCGGCGGCAACCGGCTCGGGG
>NZ_LZJJ01000031.1:0-22017 GCF_001667625.1 Mycobacterium sp. E1715 | reverse complement strand
CGCGGCGGCCAAGCCGGCCGCGCCCAAGCCCGTCGCCCAGCCGGGAACCAAGCCGACGGCGGCCGACCGTGCGACACAGATGCGCAAGTCGATCGCCGCGGCGATGAGCCGGTCCAAGCGGGAGATCCCGCACTACTACCTGGCCGAAGAAATCATGCTGGAGAAGTCGTTGTCGTGGTTGACGACGCGTAACGCGCAGCGATCGATCGACGAACGAGTGCTGCCGGCCGTCCTGCTGCTCAAGGCCGTCGGCGTCGCCGCGCAGCGGTTCACTGAGTTCAACGGATTCTGGCGGGAAGACGGGTTCGAGCCCGCCAACGGCGTTCACGTCGGGGTCGGGATATCGCTGCGCGGCGGCGGCCTGGTCGCGCCCGCGATTCACGACGTTCCGGAAAAGAAGCTGGACGAGCTGATGGACGACCTCACCGACCTGGTCGGGCGGGCGCGGTCGTTCTCGCTGCGCAGTTCGGAGATGTCGGACCCGACCATCACCGTCACCAACCTCGGCGATCAGGGCGTCGATGCGGTCTTCGGAGTCATCTACCCGCCGCAGGTCGCGATCGTCGGATTCGGCCAGCCCGCCGAGCGGGTCTGCGTCATCGACCGTGGAATCCGGGTCGTCACCACCGTGCAGGCCACGCTCGCCGCCGACCACCGTGCCAGCGACGGGCACCGGGGCGCGCTCTTCCTCGCCGCCATCAACGAGCTGCTCCAGCAGCCCGACCTCCTAGAGAAGTGAGGCGCTATGACCAACGAAGACACTCGTACCGTGGTGCTGTCGGTACTCACGAGCATCGCCCCGGAGGTCGACCCCGAAGACATCGCCGACGACGTGCTGCTGCGCGACCAGGTGGACCTGGATTCCATGGACTGGCTGAGCTTTCTGCGCGGGATTCACAAGCGACTGCATGTCGACATCCCCGAGTCGGATTACGCGACGCTGCGCACCCTGTCCGACGTGGTGACCTACGTGGAGAAGAACGCGTCCACGGTGTGAGCCGCCAATCGCGAACGGGGACATCATCTTTCGCGGGCAAGGGACAGGGGGTCGCATCATGGGCAAGACGCCCGAGATCGAGGTGCTCGAAAAGGCGGTGCTGCTCGCCTGCCGCGCCCCCTCGGTGCACAACAGCCAGCCCTGGCGCTGGGTGTCCGAGGGCGGTGCCCTGCGCCTGTTCGTCGACCGTCGCAGGGCGATACCCGCTACCGACTATTCGGGCCGGGAAGTGATCCTGAGTTGTGGCGCCGTGCTGAACCACCTCTGCGTCGCCATGACCGCCGCGGGCTGGGAGCCGAAAGTCCAGCGGCTTCCCGACCCGGACGACCCCGACCAGCTGGCCACGGTCACGTTCAGCCCGCTCGAGCACGTCACCGAGGCCCAGCACCGCCGCGCGGAGGCGATCCTGCAGCGTCGCACCGACCGGCTTCCGCTGGGCAGACCCACCTATTGGGAGCTGTTCGAACCGGCCCTGCGGGAGACCTTCGACGACAAGGTGGTCAGCCTCGACGTGTTGGCCGATGAGGTGCGCCCCCTGCTGGTGCAGGCGTCGCAGCTCACCGAGGAGCTGCGCCGCGACGACTCGTACTATCACGCCGAACTCGACTGGTGGACTTCGTCGTTCGTGTTGGCCGAGGGGATGCCGCCCAGCGCGCTGGCCTCCGACAAGGAGAGCTGGCGGGTGGACGTGGCCCGCAGCTTTCCGGTCAGGAGCCACGCGGACCGCCGCGGCGACGTCAAGGTCGATTGGGCGAAAATCCTGGTGCTGTGCACGCCCGGGGACACCAGGTCCGACGTGTTGCGGTGCGGCGAGGTGCTGTCGACGGTGCTGCTGGAATGCACGGTCGCCGGGATGGCGACCTGCCCGCTCACCCATCTGATCGAGCTCGAGGAAAGCCGGGACATCGTGCGCGACCTGGTGGGTCGGTACGGCGAGCCACAGGCGCTGATCCGCGTGGGGATCGCGCCGCCGATGGAACAGCTCCCGCCGGCAACCCCGCGGCGCCGGTTGAACGATGTGCTGCAGATCCGGTAAACGATCATTGGTCCCCGGCCCGCGGGACTTTCGGCCGACGCCCGCGCCGGGCTCGCGCAATACCATCGGGTGTGTAGCGCTTTTCGATGAAGGGGACGACTGATGTCACTGATCGACGATGGGGTGTCCATCCTGCCGGTGAACGAATGCTGGGATCTGATCGCGGGCGTGACGCTGGGCCGCCTGGTCACCAGCGTCGGCGGTCAGCCCGAGATCTTCCCGGTCAACTACGCCGTCCAGCGCCACACGGTGCTGTTCCGCACCGCCGAGGGGACCAAACTGGTCAGCACCGCGATCAACAACCGGGTGCTGTTCGAGGTCGACGACCACAACGTCGCCGAGGGGTGGAGCGTGATCATCAAGGGCACCGCGCGCTCTCTGCGCAGCAACGAGGACATCGAGGAGGCCGAACGCGCCCAGGTACTGCCCTGGACGGCCTCGGAGAAGTCACATTTCGTGCGGATCGTCCCCGAGATCGTCACGGGCCGCCGGTTCCGTTTCGGTGCCGCGGAGTGATGCGCGGCTAACCGGACCGCATCCGCCGCGGCCGCGGCACGAACTCCAGCGACAGCAGCACCATCAGCGCCGCCGGAATGTGATGGGCGCACAGCACCACGTAGCGCCGGTTCGACAGCGCGTGGAACTTGCGCAGGTACCGGTACAACGACTCCAGCCGGATCAGCGGGTCCAACAGGTGGATCAGCCGCAGCGCGGCCCGCTGCAGCAGGCCCGGCCGCGTGGCTTCGAAGATTTCCGGAAACGCCGCAAAGGCGAGGGAAAGACGCTCTCCCCCAGACTGTTCCGCGTGAGCGATCATGTCGACGCTGAGCCGCTCGTCGACGCCGTTGGGCGCGTCCGGGCGACGGAACGGCACGTCCAGGCTGACCTCGGAACCCCCGCCGGCGGTGAGGTATCGGTGAAACGCGACCGCACGCCCGTCCCTGTCCCGCGCGATGGCCAGCGAGACGCCCGGGAAGCGGCCCTGCAGCGCGCCGTCGAGGTTCATGCAGAAGCCGCGGTCGGTGCGCGCGGCCCGGTGCGCGGCGTACAACACCTCGGTCAGCTCGGCCAGCATCGTGCCACTGAGGTGCTGTTCGTCGACGATCTCGGTCGTGACGCCGCAGTTGCGGGTGCGCTGAACAGCCTGGCGCAGGTTGCGAAAGCGGCGCCCCCTCAGGGTGAAGTGGCGGATGTCGACGACGACATCGCGACCGATCGGCACCGACAGCATCGGCTGGCCGACCGTGTCCCTGCGCCACAGCCCGAGGTGGCGTTCACCCGCGGCCAACACGATGATCTGCCAGCCCCGGCCGCGGCACATGCGGACGAAATCAACTGCCAGCTCATCGAATCGGGTCACATCACCGATCGGATCGCCGCTCACCACGGCGAAACCCAGCCGCGTTCGGTAGGCGATCGCCGCAGTGCCCTCGGTGTTGAAGTGATAGCTCTTGCTCGAATGCATCGCGAACGGCGCCAACGGATCTCCGCGCGTGACGTCGACCAGACCCCACACCCGGCCCAGCAGCTCCGGCTGCGCCCGCACCGTGGTGGGCAGCGTCAGCACGAGCCCGCTGCCGGCGATCAGGACATTGCCCAGCACCGTCCAGGACGCGACATGCGCCCCGAGCCCGGCCGCCACCGCGGCGGCGGCGTACACCGCATGTGCGGTGGTCACCGGACGGCCGAGAAAGACGCCGCGCGCGATCAAGGCGGCCGCCCCCAGCAGCGCCATCGACCAGCCGAACCGGCCCGGGGCGACGCGTTCATAGCCCAGATATTCGCGGGCGACCAGCACCACGAACCAGAGCAGGACGCACAGCAGCATCAGCACGCTGACGCGGCGCGCCGCGGGCGCATCGGCGCCCACCAAGATCCGTTCCCCGCCCCGCGCCGTGTTGGCGCCGCGGCTCTCGGGACTGATTTTCACCGCGCGCTCTAGCGCACCACGAGCACGGAGCATTCGGGGTGGCGGAAGAGCGGGTGCCCTTGGGGTCCGACCAACTGCGCCAGCTGCCGCGCCTCGTCCGCGCCGATCACGGCGAGTTGTACTCGCTCGTCGTTGGCGCTCAGGTAGCCCGCGATGCCCCGCCTCGTGGTGATCGGGTAGACGCGCACCTCGGGGTATTGCCGCCCCCAGTCCGCCACCCGGCGTTCGAACGCGCCGTCGCCGTGCTCGGTGAGTTCCTCGGGGCGGCCACCGAGGACGAGCATGGGAGCGCGTCGCAGTTTCGCCTCCGCCGCAGCGAAACTCACGACGGCGTCGTTGTTGGGTGTGTCCGTCATGCGGACCACGATCCAATTGATGTCCGGTGGCGGCCGGTCGGAGCCGGTCCGCAGGACCGCCACCGGGCATTGCGCCTTCTCGGCGAGTTCGGTCGCCGTCGAACCCACGATCGAGCGGGCGTAGCGCCCGATGCCGACGCAGCCGACGCAGATCAGCGCGGCATCCGACGACGCCTCCAGCAGCACCGAACCCGCGGGGCCCCGCGCCACCTCGGTTTCCAGCGGCACGGCCTTCTTCGTGGCCTCAACCGCCAACCGCGCTTGCCCGAGCGACTTCTCGGCGTGCGCTACGTCGCGCTCGTAGTCTTCCGGTGCCTCGTGCGTCGGTTTGATGACGGAGACCAGACGCAGTGCAACGCCGCGGGTGATGGCCTCGTCGACGCCCCACAGCGCGGCCGCGATCGCCGCCGACGAACCGTCGATTCCCACCAGTATCGGTTTCATCGTCGGACCCCTTCCGCTGTCGAAAGTGTGTCAGCGCGTTTGGATGGACGAGCGGATCGGCACGGCCGGGGCCAGCCGCTCGGCGCGGCGCTTGACGGCGAGCAACAGGCCACGCGTCCCGAGGGAGATCATCGGCCGGGCCAGTTCCAGGACGAACACCTCGCCGGGGTAGCGCAAGCCGATTCGGGCGCGCGCGAGAAGCCGGACCCGGTCCTCCCAGTGCGGTTGCAGGTGAAACGACAGGACCGCGGTCCAGCGCGGTTCGGATCGCATGGCATTGAGCACGACATACTTCTCGGGCGCGATCTCCGTGACCCGCAACGTCACCCCGTCCGGCAACCCCCGCCAGCCCTCGGGAGCCAGGCGGATCACGTCCCCCACCCGCAGGCTCCCGTTATCGGCCTGTCCCGCAACGGTTTCCGGCCCCTGGATGCCGCCCGCCGCTCTGTCCCGGCCCATTTGCATCAGCCAGGACCACACCACGGGCGCGGTCGCGTCGATGTCGACCGCCTCGGTCGTCTGCACGGCCGGATCGGCCACCAACATGTCCCCCGGGACCCGCAGCTGCGACTCGGCCTTGGTTGCGCCCCAATTGCGGTAGTACCTGCGCGCGCAGTACAGCACGGTGAGCAGCGCAGCGGTCTGGGCGAAGCGCTTTCTCGTGTTGGCCATGGCGCCAGTGTGCGCGGAGCGCCCCGATGCCTGCGAGGGTCCTAGGTCCTTGGTGCGGCCGCCAATATGCCCTGCGCACCCGCGGGAAGCGCCGCCCTAGCCGGCCGGGGTGATCAGTCCGTAATGCCCGTCGTAGCGGTGGTATAGCACGCTGGCGCAGCCGTAGACGGCGTGGATGAAGAACAGGAACGGCAGGCCGAGCATGGCCAGCCGGTCTTCGGCTCCCTCTTCGGTGAGGCACGGCAGCGGTTGTGAGCTGATGGTGACGGGCAGCGCGTGTGGACTCACCCGGTCGGCCATCCCCGGCGCCGCCAGCGCCAGGCGGTACCCCGTGGGCCCGCCGCGGTACAGCACGCCGGCGGTGCCGGTGCCCTTCTCCGTGAACAGGTGAAAGTCGTAGTCGAGCAGCTCGAGTTCGCGGGCGGCCTCGTCGAGGGTGCAGGGCGCCAACGTGAACGACTTGCGTCGGATGACGCGTCGGTGGTTCGCCTGGCGGGGAAGATAATTCGGCCGGTGGGCCGCCTCGGACTCGTACCGCCATTCGTCGGCTCCCGCCGGGAACTCATCGCGGCGCGCCTCCCAGTGGTCGGCGGCGCGTTGCAGGCGGCGACGCAGCCGCGCCGCGAGAAGATCGACGGCTTCCCACGCCGTGTCGGCCTGCACCTGGGCGCGGACCGGCCGGCCGTCGACATCGAGGTTGGCCTGGGCGACGACCGGCCGCTGCACGGCCGGATCGCGGTGCCGGGTCAGCCGCACCCGGGCGTGCAGGACCGGCCGGCTCGTGTACCGCGTCAGCTCACCGATCTTGCGGCGCGCATATTCGGCCGCCGCGGGGAGTTCGTCACGGGCGGTGACCTGGACGTCCATCTCCTGTGGCGCTGGGGATTTGTGACTCATAGGTTAAGTGCTACGTCACGGAAACTGTTGCGGGACAGGGCCAAAAGTCACCGATCGGCCGTCGTCATGACGCCGCCTGGGAGCCCCCGGCCCGTTTGCGCATCCGGGTGGCGAACGCCGCGGCCCGGTCGAGGTCGTGTTCGTTGGGCCGCCCCCGGTTGATGCCGCCGATGAACCCGAAGGGTCCCACCGTGTCGAACCCCCGGCAGGAGAACGATCCGACCACCGTGAAGCCCTTTTGCTCGAGCTTGTCGCGAATCGGCCTGTGGTAACCCAACAGCGGAATCTCGCGCGCTCCGCTGGTGAAGAACGTGAAGGCCGCGGTGCGGTGGTCGGTGGCCGGGAGCCGGCTGATCAATCTCCGCAACCTCGCGTCGGCCATCATGTAGTAGATGCCGGAGCCGAAACCGACGAGGTCGTAGTCACGAACGATCTCGGGTCCGACCGACTCGGGGGTGACGACCTCGGCGCCCAGAACCTCGGCCATCCGGTCGGCCACCAGCCGGGTGTTGCCGTGGGATCTGGAAGCGCACACTATCAGCGACCTCATGGCCCGCTCCTTCGTGCAAACGTGGCTGGACGATTCCATGCTGCGTAGCGACCGTCGACCCGGTAAGGGCGCAAAGGCACAGCGGCTTGAGGGCCTTGGTCACTTTTCGTCGAATCAGCCCTGGTGGAGGGCGGGCTCAGGGCGGAAGAACGGAGGTCCCTCGCGGTCGGGACTTCGGTCCCTATCGGCAAGTCCGGCGAACCGGTCAAATAAGTGTTGTGACCGTGACAGTTCCGAGAACGAAGCGCAATACCGTGCCAAGCGTTGTCGGGGCGGAGGTAATCATCCTCGAGTCGCACCCGGCGTGGGTTTCGGCGCGGCGCTACGAAGCCGAGCTGCTCGAGTCGATGCGCAGGCACCCGTCGTCGATGGCCCGGCCGTGAGCCGACGAATGACGGCGGTGCTGGCGGCGGCGCTGCTGCTGCTCGCCGGTGCGCCTGGCGTCGCCGCCGCCGACAGCGGGCGGCCGCAGGCAAAGCCGGAGGAGCGGGCGGCGGCCCTGATCCGGCCGTCCATCATGTATCTTGCCGGTGAGGGCTACGGCTTGGTCCGGTTGCCCAGCGGTGAGATCCTGTCGCAATTCGGGCGGGGATCCAGCATGCCGTTCCTGGCGACCTGGAACTGCACGGCCTTCGTCGTCAACCCCGACGGGTGGGTGGCGACGGCAGGTCACTGCGTGGACCCCGCGAGCGCCACGGAACTGATACTCAAGCGGGCCGTCGAAGAGTATCGAAGCGAGTTTCCGAATGCGCCCGAGTCGAGCGACCCCGCGGCCACATTGGAGTGGTTGCAGAAGAACGCGCGGGTGGAAGGCGACGCCGTCGGCCAGGGGCCCCATGTCGGTATCGCGCTGATGTCCGGTACGGGAACCAAACTCGCGGACAAGGTCGTCGCCAACGTCGTCGAGTTCCGGCCGCTGGGAAAGGGCGACGCCGCTCTGCTGAAGGTGGCCAAGCAAAACCTTCCGTCGTCCGAGCTCGCCACCGACGCCGAGGTGACCATCGGCACGCCCGTCCTCGCGGTCGGCTTCCCCGAGAGCACGCAGAACGTCACCGGCGCTTCGCTGGACCCCACCTACAAGAGCGGCAAGGTCAGCAAGAAGTCCGTCTCGGGAACGAATCCGACGTACGAGATCGACGCCGCGATGACCGAAGGCATGAGCGGTGGCCCGACAATCGGGTTGAACGGCAAGGTGATCGGCGTGAACAGCTTCGCACCCGCCGGCGAAACGCAGCCGTTCAACTTCATCGGCCCGGCCGACGGTGTCGCTGCCATCATGGCCGGTAAGGGCGTCAAGCCGACGCTCGGACCGGCCGACCAGTTCTATCGCAAGGGGCTGACCGCCTTCTACGCCGGCCACTACACCGACGCGATCGCCGCTTTCGACCAGACGCTGGCCATGTCACCCGGCTACCCGGGCCTGGAGGACCTCAAGACAACGGCGGTCAACCTGCGCCAGCAATACGGCGACTCCTCGTCGCTGAGCGGCGCGAATCTGTTGTGGTACATCGTGATCAGCGTCGCGTCGGTGATCGGCCTCGCCGCCGGGGTGGCCATCCTCGGCCGCAGCAGGCGCCGCCCCCCGACGCCCGACGTGCAGCCGCTGCGCCTGATGCCCCGGCATGAGGAGGACGACGAACCACACTTCTGCGCGCACTGCGGCGCCGAGCATCATCCGACCGAACGGTTCTGCCCCAACTGCGGCAAGCACATCGATCTTCCCGCGGCGACGCGAGGAACCGGGCTGATATCTTGACCGAGGGCGCGGTGGACGCGGGACTATCCATCAGATTGGCGTCCGGGTTCGACGAAGCGGTGGCCCGCACCCGGGAAGCCCTTGCGCAGCAAGGTTTCAGCGTTCTGACCGAAATCGACGTCAGAGCAAGGCTGCAGGCGCAGCTCGGCGTGGAGCTGGAGGATTACCTCATCCTGGGCGCCTGCAATCCGGAGTTGGCGTACCGGGCGATCAACGTCGATCGGGAGATCGGGCTGCTGCTGCCGTGCAACATGTTGGTGCGCGCCGACCCGGGTGACGCGGGCAGCGTGATCGTCGAGGCGATGGATCCCGGCCTCCTGGTCGAGGTGACCGGCGAGCCGGCGCTGGTCACCATCGCCGCCGAGGTCACCGAGAACCTGCGTGCTGCGATCGCGTCGCTGACCGAAAGCGATTGATTTCGGCGGCCACCATACCGACCAGCATCGGCACCGCGCGGGCGACGCGAGGGCTCAGCCCGGCCCCCGGGCCGGTGTCCGCCGCCTCGACGGCGAAGACCACGATCGCGCCGGGTACCCGTTCGAGCGCTCGAGCCAGGGCATGGGTGCGGCCGATGTCGATGTGGTGCGAGCTCAAACCCCCGGGCTGGGCGGGCACGCCGTCCACGTCAATGCGGTGGATGCGACCCGGGTCCGCCGGTTCGGCGATCGCCGCGTCGATGACGACCGCCAGTCCCGCCCCCGTCCACGCCTCGATGAGCCCCATCGGCTCGGCGATACCGGTTCGCACAACGACATTGGGCCACGCGAGATCGCGCAACGCGTCGGCGGCGGCGACGCCGACACCGTCGTCGCGCCGGTAGCCGTTGCCGAGCCCGATGACGGCGACCCGGCCGGCGGCCGCTGACTCATCCGCGGTCATCCCCGCTCCACCGTCAGCCTCAAAAAGTGCGCCGAGCACGAGATACAGGGGTCGTAGCTGCGGATCAGCTGCTCGCACAGCTCGGTCAATGCGGCATCGTCGAGCGCGAGGTTGCCCGAGACCAGGCGGGCCAGGTCGGCCTCGATGGCCCCCTGGTTCTGCGACGTCGGCGGGATCATCGTCGCCGCCGACACCAGCCCGTCCTCCTCGATCCGGTAGCGGTGGTACAGCAGGCCGCGCGGCGCCTCGCTGACCCCGTGGCCGACGCCGGCCCGCGCCGGGACATCGACGAACGGCCGCGCCGGGCGCCGGTATTCGGCGATGATGCGCAGCGACTCCTCGATCGCGTAGACCACTTCGACGGCGCGGACGACGATGCTGCGGAACGGGTTTCGGCATTCGCCCGACAAGCCGGCCCGAGCGGCGGCTTGCGCGGCGATCGGCGACAACGCCGCCGCGTTCAGCGAGTACCGGGCCAGCGGGCCGGTCAGGTAGCGACCGCCGTCGAGGGTCGCGTGCAGGGCGGTGGAGTGCGGCAGCTGCGATTCGACGATGTGGTCGGTGAAGTCGGCCACGTCGAAGGCCGGACCGGCGCTGCGCGCGATGACGCCGTTCTCGATCGGGTAGGCGCCCGGCGCGGTGAGCGCCAGGAACTCGTGGTCCAGCTCGAGGTCGGGGAACTCGAATCCCGCCACCCACTCGACCGTCGCCACCGCGTCGTCCAGCGCGCGGCGCAACTCCTCCTCGATCGGCTGGAACTCCAAACACGTTGGCACGGAGTAGAATCCACCTAGACGCACGTTCACCGGGTGTATCGCCCGGCCCCCGACGAATTCCATCAGCCGGTTGCCCACCTTCTTCAGCGCGAGCCCCCGCTCGACGATCTCCCGGTGGTCGCGGGCCATCCCGACGATGTCGGGGTAGCCGAGGAAGTCCGGCGCGTGCAGCAGGTAGATGTGCAGCGCGTGACTGTTGATCCACTCGCCGCAGTACAGCAGTCGCCGCAACGCGACGAGCTGCTCGTCCACCCGCACGCCGCAGGCCTGTTCGATCGCGTTGCAGGAGCTGACCTGATAGGCGACCGGGCAGATGCCGCAGACCCGGGCCGTCAGGTCGGGCGGCTCGGTGTGGGCGCGTCCGCGCAGGAACGCCTCGAAGAAACGCGGCGGCTCATAGATGTTGAGCTGCACGCTGTGCAGCTCACCGTCTCGCAGCGTGACGTGCAGCGCGCCTTCGCCTTCCACGCGGGTCAACGCGCCGACGCTGAGCGTGCGTTCGGACGGGTTCACGGCTTGCTCCGTTCGGCCGCGAAGGTGGCGACGTTGAACGTCGAGAACACCCGGTCGACGCCGCCCTCGGACATGCCGTCGCGGCGCAACAGCGGGATCAGCGTCGCGGTCCGCGGCGCGGCGGACGGCCCGAAGCAGCCGTAGCAACCGCGATGATGACTCGGGCACAACGCCCCACAGCCGGCGTGGGTGACCGGCCCCAGGCACGGAATCCCCTCGGCGACAACCACACACGTCACCCCGCGGAGCTTGCACTCGGTGCACACCGTCTTGGCCGGCAGCCGTGGCTTGCGGCCGATCAGCAGGGCCGCCAGGGTGTCGAGCAGTTGGCCCCGGTCGATCGGGCAGCCCGGCAACTGGTAATCGACCTTGACATGGGCGGAGGCCGGCGTGGACGTCGCCAGCGTGTCGATGTATTCCGGCCTGGCATAGACGACGGAGGTGAACTCGGTGATGTCGGCGAAGTTGCGCAGCGCCTGCACTCCCCCGGCCGTCGCGCACGCCCCGATGGTGACCAGCACCTTCGATTGCTCCCGGATCTCCTGGATGCGCTGCAAGTCGTGCCGGGTGGTGATCGAGCCCTCGACCAAAGACACGTCGTAGGGGCCGTCGACCGTCGCGCTGGAGGCCTCGGCGAAGTTGGCGATCTGCACCTGGTCGGCGAGGGTGAGCAGTTCGTCCTCGCAGTCCAGCAGGGTCAGCTGACATCCGTCGCAGGAGGCGAACTTCCACACGGCCAGGGTGGGTCGGCTCATCACAGCTCCTTCACCCGCAGCAGCGGCCCGGCGACGTCGTAGCCGACTACCGGGCCGTCGCGGCACAGCAGCAGCGGCCCCAGCTGACAGTGACCGCACAATCCCGCACCGCACTGCATGTTTCGCTCCAGGGATACTCGAATATTCTCGGCCGCAACGCCTTTCGCGAGCAGGGCCTCGGCGCCGAACCGCAGCATCGGCTCGGGTCCGCACAGGAAGGCGGTCGTCCGACCGGGGTCCAGGACGAGTCGGCCGAGTGGCTCGGTGACCAGGCCGACCTCACCGTCCCAGCCCGGCGTCTTGGCGTCGACGATCAAATGCAGTTCGATTTTCGGATCCTGCGCCCACTTTTCGAGCTGAGCGGCGAAGACGAAGTCGGCCTGCGACCGGGCGCCCACGACGAGCGTCACCTTGCCGTAGCGCGACCGCTCGGCCAGCGCCCCGAGTATCGCCGGACGCAAGGGGCACAGGCCGACGCCGCCGGCGACCATGACCAGATCGCGGCCGACGGCCTCCTCGAGCCCCCAGGTGGTGCCGAACGGGCCCCGGACACCGATCACGGTTCCCGGCTGCGCGTCGTGCAGGGCGCGACTGACCGCGCCGACCGCGCGGATCGTGTGCGTGATCGAGCCGTCGGTGACGGTGGGATCACCGCTGATCGAAATCGCGGCCTCGCCGACGCCGAACGCGTAGAGCATCATGAACTCTCCGGGCTGCGGTGCGCGCAACACCTCGCCGAGCGGTTCCAGGCACAGGGTGGCCGAGTCCGGGCTTTCCACGACGCGGCTGCGCACCCGATACGGGTTGGGCGCCATCACCGACGGGGGCGCGGCGACCGCCGCCGCGTCAGTCATCGCGGGCCATCTTGTTCATCTCCTCGGTGATGTCGATGCCGGTGGGACACCAGGCGATGCACCGCCCGCAGCCGACGCACCCGGACATGTCGAACTGGTCGTGCCAGGTGCCGAGTTTGTGGGTCAGCCAATGTCGGTACCGCGAGGCGCCGGACTGGCGGACGCTGCCGCCCCCGTGGATGTAGGTGAAATCGGGCTCGAAGCACGAGGCCCAGTGCAGCCAGCGCTCCGCGTGCTCACCGGTCAGATCGCTGACGTCTTCGGTGCTGGTACAGAAGCAGGTGGGACACACCATCGTGCAGTTGCCACACGTCAGGCAGCGGCTGGCGACCTCGTCCCATTGCGGCGATTCGCGCGAACGGACCAGCAAATCGCGAAGATTCACCTCGGGCATCTGGCGGCCCATGCGATGGGAGGCGGCCTCCACCGCGTCACGCGCGGAACCGATCTCCGCGTCTTCGGCGGTCCGATGCGGGACGGCCGCGAGGACGTCGGCGCCATCCGGGGTGCCCACCTCGACCACGTAGGTCACGTCGTCACCGTCGAGCCGCTCGGTGAGCGCCAGGTCGTAGCCCGGACCGGCCGCGGGCCCGGTACCCATCGAGGCGCAAAAGCACAGCCCCCCGGGCTCGGTGCAGTTGACCGCGATCACGAAGATCTGCCGATGCCGGCGCACGAAGGAGCTGTCGGGAAGCTGCCCGCGGCCGAGCACCCGATCGAGCGTCGCGATCGCCGCCAGGTCACACCCGCGCACGCCCAGGAACGCGTAGCGCGGAATCTCCTCTTCCGCTTCGCCGTCGCTGAAACCGTCCCGGGAGCCGGCCCACAACCGGCGCCGTGCCGGGTGCAGAAACTGCTTCCACGACTGCGGCCCGGACGAGTGCCCGAACGCGGCGTCATCGTCGCGGCGGCGCACCCGGTAGTGCCCGGGTGCCACCTCCACGCCCCACCCTCGCGGTAGGTCCGCGGCGGACTCCAATTGATCGAGGACGATCGCGTTGTCCCGCAACGTCGGACCGATCACGCGGTATCCGCGCTCGATCAGGACCTCGACGAGGCGGTGCAACCCGGCGGTGCCGAATGACGCGGCACCGGAATCCTCGCCGTATCCGATCATCGGCTCATCATCTTCCAGTTCGGCTGTGCTGTATAGGGGTTGGACAACGGACGCACCGGTTACGAGGCCTCGGCGAGGAACTCGATGTCGCGTTCCCACATTGCGTCACGGGCACGATCCAGCCGGGCGCGGACGACGGCGACAAGCACCGCCATCGCAACGGCCACCGCCAGCGCCGTCACCCCCGCGACGCCGACCGCCTCGGCCACGGCCAGCCAGGTGGGGGTGGGAGGCATCACCGGGTTGCCGTCCGCGTCCACCCAGATTTCGACGGTTCCGTCGACCTTGGCCTGCTCGCTGACCGCCAGCGGTCCGACGCGGTCCCCCTTTGGCCCGGCCCACTTCGCTTGCACGACAGTCACGCCCAGCTCCTCGACCAGGGCGTCGGTGACCGTTGCCCGCACGCGGTGCCGGTCGTGCGCCTCCTGGATGTACACCCGGTCCCGCGCGCCGTAGGTCACCGCGCCCGCCACGCCGGCGACGGGAACGGCGATCAGGGACACGGCCAGCGCGACCAGGACGACCAACGCTTCGATGCGATCCGAGCGGCGGAGCAAGGGGTTGCGGCCGAAAACGCGTGCCACCCGCCAGCGGCGTGGGTTGAAGGTGAACGTGTCCATGGTGTCCTCTGCGCCGCAACGATTTCGCCGGTTCAGAGGGCGACCCGGTGTTCGTGATCGGCCATCCACTCGACGAAGTCTCCCAGTTCGCGCCGCGGCGTGGCGGGCAACGGGTCCGCGTTGATCGGCGCCCACCCCACCCGTAGCAGCATCTGGGGGTAGTTGCTGTCACCGAAGATGTCGGATTGAACCGCCGCGCGTGTTCCGGGTGACTCCAACGGTTCGGTGACCGGGCAACTGACCAGGCCCAGTGACGTCGCGGTGAGCAGCACGACGCTGGTCGCCTCACCGGCGCGCAGCTGCGCCAGGCGGTCGTCGTTGCGGGTGCCCAGCGCCAGGACCACGGCGTTGTCGTCGGCCGGTGAGGAGTCGGGCGCCATCGGCAGCACGGGGCCGGCGAAGAAGCGACCGGGAATCTTGGCGGTCGAATCCGGCGCGGGCGTGTTGCGGGCGGGAACGCCTGCGACCGACGCGTAGCGGCCACTCCACGCCGTCAGCTCGGCCAGATAGTCCTGGTTCAGGTGCTCCTGGACGGATTGGGCGACGATGTTGCGCAGGTTGTCGAGGTCTTCGACCTGGCACAGCGTCACCCCGCTGCGCGCCGCCCGGGCCGCCATCAGCGCGACGTCGCCCACCGGCACCGGCCACGAGCTGTAGTTGCGCCGGTCGGTCCGGCGCCGCGGGATGGCAGCGGCCATCGCGATGTCCACGGAGTCGGCCCGGTGCGGCGAAAGTTCAATCGCGGCAAGGTGGCTGGGGTCGGCGGGATTCGGGAACCGGGTCACCTTGGAGAGCCAGCCGACGGCCGCCAGCGCGACGACGCAGTGATGCAGCGCCGCACCGCAACTCAGCATCAGGTCCCGGCCGTCCGGGTCGATGTTGGGCAGCTGCCGGCTGTCATCGGAGTACAGATGCAGGCTCGCCGCGTCGACCCGCCACCGCCAGGGCTGGGAGTTGTGCACCGAGGGCGCCCGAGAGGCCAAACTCAGGACCGTCCGGACCGTGCCGGCATCCGGAAAGCGGGTGTTCATGGGTCGTTCCCCTTCGGTATTGCGTCTTCCTATTTACGATTGCGGATCGCCGCTCGTCCCACGAGGGCACGACGGCTCTAAGCGGAGGGACTTTGGGCCAATCGCGCAGCTAGGCGGCCGGTGCGATGGCCACATCGATCGACAGCTGATCGCCGATGGCATAGGCCGCCGACCAGTCGCCGACGCAGGCTGCCCTCGCCAGCTCGTCGACCAGGGGGCTGTGGGCGCCCAGCTCCGCCAGCCACGCCGCCACGATGGGTGCGATCTCGTGGCCCGGGACCCGGACGGTGCGGTCGCCGTGGAGACGATCGGTGACGCGGTAGATCGTCGCCGTCGGTACGGCCCGCAGCTGGTGCCGTTGTCTTGCGAACCTCATCACGCCCTCCTCGATCGAGCTTGGAATACATCCGACCACTTCCCCGGTGCGCTTCGTCAGGGCCGAACGCAACCGGGCCGCAAGTGCTTCAGTCGTGCTTTCGAGGATGCGGAGGTCCCGCGGGGGTAGGGCCGTTGGTCACCGCGCCGCGCGCCGCGAACGCGCCCGCGATCGAGGTGGCGGCGATCGTCAACAGCGCGCCGAACATCAGCGCCGACGCTTCGCCCGCGACCAGGAGGTGTTCCTCGGTGCCGATGGTCGCCGCGGCCACCGGCACCCCGAGCTGTGCGGCCGACAGCACCGCCAGGGTCAGCGGTTGGCCGAGCAGCCTGCCTGCGCAGTGCGCGAGCACGGCGCCGAGGCCCAGCCCCGCGCCGAGCAGGATGAGTTTCGGGTGCGAACCCAGCTCGCGCACCTGCAGCGAAGCGCCCAGCCAGACGAAGAACAGCGGGCTGAAGAAACCCTCGGTGATGCCGAAGAGCTGACGCGCCAACCGTCGCGGTTCGCCGACCATGCCGACCACCAGGCCCACCGCGAAGCCCGCCAGCATGACGGACACGCGCGCGCTCACGGCGAGCGCCGCCAGGGCGAAGAGCACGATGAGGTTGGTCCGCAGCTCCAGCGCGAACCGGCGCTTCTCGGAGTAGGCGTGCAGGCGGTGGCGCCAGCCGTCGGATCGCCGCAGCACCACGTACAACACCACCGCGCAGCCCGCCACCGCCAGCGCGCCCAGCGCGGCCGTCGGCGCGTGCCGCAGGTCAATCACCAACGGCAGCAGCACGATACACGCGGCGTCCGCGACCGCGATCTGGGCGGTCACGGCGATCACCTGCGGCCCTTGCACTTTCAGCGAGTCGATCACCGGCAGCGCCAGGGCCGCCGACGACGAGGCCATCAGGACCGCGTACATCGCCGCGTGCCCGGTTCCGAAGGCCGCCGCCAGGCCGACACCCAGCGCCGCCGCGACGGCGCCGGCCAGTCCCGCGCGCCCCAGCGCCCGGGGCAGCGACGAGCGCAGCGCGCCGGCGCGCACCGGGACGTGCGTGCCGACGACGAACATGACCAGTGCGAAGCCGATGTTGGCGAGCAACTGGAACGTCGGGTTGGTGACGTCGACGAGGCCGAGGCCGGTTCGCCCGACGACCAGGCCCGCGATCAGCTCACCGATGATCACCGGGATCCGCAGGCGCGGCAGCGCGGCCAGCAGCGGGCCGGCCAGTCCGATGGCGGTCAGCAGCGCCAGGGTGTGGAAGCCAAACCCGGCCACGTCAACAGTCCCTGCCCGCCAGCACGAAGTTATTCTGCATTCTTCGCGCCGCAGTCCTAGGGATTGATCGTGTTGTCCCCCACTTGGCGCCCCCAGACGTACTCGATCGCGTACGGCGAGCCGGTGTCGAGATGGTTGTACGGCGCGATGCTGTTCCCGGTGTCCATCACCAATTCCGGTGCAGGCCACAGGTGACGGGTGATGGGCTGCCAGCACCCCGGGGCGCCGCCCGGGCCGCCGCGCGCGTTCACCCGCGGCAGGTTCTCGGGGTAGGTGTACGGGTTCGGCGCGCCGCCGACGACACCGGCGAGGCCGCCGACCAGGCTGGCGATCGTGGCCACCGCCGACACGGGGTTGGCCAGCAGCTCGAGCCCGGACAGCGCCTCGGTGTTCATGTTCAGCGAGTAGCCGTTGAATCCGCCCTCGGACGCACCGGTGAGGGGCACGACGTCGTGGTAGTTGCGCAGCGTGCAGTAGATCGCCGGGCTGTAGGTGTCCAGCAGCTGCGCGGTCGGCACCAGGTCCTGCGCGCCCCGGGCGAGGTACGGGCCGCCCTTGCTGAAGATGTCGGCGCCGGTGTTGCCGAACCCGGCCGCCGACAACAACGCCTGATCCAAGTCCTTCTGCTGTTGATTGATGGTCCGCGAGGTGATCACCGCGTTGTTCAGGAAATCGAACAGATCGGGTGCCGCGTCGGCGTAGGTGTCGCCCAGCCCGGCCAGCAGCTGGATGTCGCGCCGCGCCTGCGGCATCTGCGGATTGACGTCGTCGAGGACCGCGTTGGCGTTGACCACCGACTGGCCGAATTTGTCGCCGAGGCCGGTCAGCGCCTGGGCGGCCGCGCTCAGCGTCAGGTTGAGTTTGACCGGATCGACCTTCTCGTTGATCGACACGATCGTCTGGAACAGCGTGTTGATCTCGGTGGTCACCGACCGCGCGTCGATCACCGTGCGCGGGTTGATCCGTTGCGGCGACGGGTTTTCCGGTGCGGTCAACGACACGTATTTGCCGCCGAACACCGTGGTCGCCTTGATGTCGGCGTTCACATTGGCCGGGATGAGCGACAAATAGCGCGGATACACCTCGAGCGTGAACTTGGCGGCCGGCTTGCCGTCCCGAACGGTCTCGGAGATGTTGCCGACGCGGCCGATCTCGACCCCGTTGTAGGTGACCTTCGAGCCGGGATCCATCACCAGCCCGGCCCGCGACGCCAGCATCGTCAGCTTCGTCTTCGCGGTGAAGCCGCCGCGGAACTGGACATACACCAGGGTGAAAACGATGGCCAGGATCACCAGCACGCCGACCGCGATCCACCGGTACGGCGGTAGGCGCTGGGAATTGATCTGCACCGGGGAAGACGTCGCCACCAATGCCCCTTACGTCTGCGCCGAGCGTCCCGGTGCCGCGGCGATCCTTCCCCCTGTCAGGGGCCTGCACACACATGCAATAACGAAGCCCACAAAATGTACCGTGGCGTCCCGCGATATGCGAACCGGCGTTCGCAGAATGGCGGTCGGACCCGGCGGCGGCAGCCAAGCGCGGAAAAGGCGCTACAGCAATCCAATCGGCCGTCGCGGCGCTGACCCGATCGCCTAACCGGCCTTGTCAGGCGTCGGGGTCTGCTGGACGGCGAGCGCGGTGCGCCGCCGGAGGAATTGGGCGAAGTACTCGTTGCGATCGGGCTGCAGAATTCCGTTCAGGAGGAGGGTCCAGCACTTCTGCAGGTCGTGTAAGAAACGTTCGGGTTCATCGAGACTGCTCGTTTTTCGCAGCCCCATGTGCGCGGACAGCATCATCCGGGCCAGGTCCTCGGGGGCGCAGTCGTCATCGATGTCACCCTCGGCGATGGCCTGCTCAACGATCGCCGCCAGCGCTTTGATCCATTGGCCGAACAGATTCTGATGGCGTGCTTCGGATTGCCCCACCGTTTCGACCAGGTTCAACGCCGCCCTGAACAGGTCCGACTTGAGGTCCTGGACGGCCACCAGAAACGAAAAGTCGATGAGGGTCTCCAAGCCTGAAAGCCCTCGGGTCTGCAGGCCATGCAGGGCGAGAGGCACCGCGGCCGTTTGCTCGTCGATCATCGCGAGCGCCAGCGCATGCTTGGAGGTGAAGTGGAAATACAGGGCGCCTTTGGTCAGCCCGGCCTCGGCGAGAATGTCGTCGAGACCAACCTCGTGGTATGGCCGCCGGGCAAACTGCTGCGAGGCGGCCCGAATGATCTGCCGCCGAGTCGCATCGGCGGAGGGGCTCACCACGGCTGGCGTGTGTGGCCGGGCAACGCCACAAGCGGCTGCAATGCCGACAAATCGCCTCCCCTGCGCAGATAAGCAGCTCGATTAAACGGTAACCGCTGAAAGCCGGGCTGTGCGTCGCGCCCACCCGTACTTCTCGCTTCGCTACCCGAACGGGTGGCGGGATTCTTCACAGACGGCAGCGCGGAGCGCCTCAGTACACTAAGCGCCACGGAATGCCCAGGCTCGAGGCGAGGCGATTGGGATGCAGACGGGAGCGCAACCGACGCAGGTCGTGGCGACCAGGGTGCAAGCCCCGACCTATGACGACGGCCTGGTTCCCCGCGCGCGGCTCATCGAATTGCTGCGGTCCGGCCGCGCGAAGCGGTTGGCGTTGATCCACGCCCCGGCCGGCTTCGGGAAGACAACCCTGGCCGTGCAGTGGCAGCGGGTGCTCCTCGCCGAGGGCGTCCCGGTGGCGTGGCTCAGCCTGGACCGCGACGACAACGACGTGGTGTCCTTCCTGGCGCACCTCATCGAGGCGGTACGACGGGTCGAGCCGTCGATGGCCGCCAATCTCAGCGATCTGCTCGAACAGCACACGGGCCACGCTCGGCGCTACGTGCTGGCCGAACTCGTCAACCGGATCGCCGAACGCCGCCGGCCGCTGGTGATCGTGTTGGACGACTGGCATCTCATCGACAGTGCCGACACCGCCGCGGCATTGGACTTCCTCTTCGACACCGGGCCGGGCAATTTGCACCTGGTCATCACGAGCCGAACCCAGACGCCGGCTATCGCGAAGCTGAAAGTGCGCAACCAGGTCACCGAAGTCGACACCGCGCATCTGCGCTTCGACCCCGAAGAGTCCGCCGCCTTCTTCGGCCTGAATGCCTTGGCGCTCAACGACGACGACGTGCGCCGCCTATGGGCGAGCACCGACGGCTGGATCGCCGCCCTGCAGCTGGCCACGCTGTCGTTGCGCGGCTGCGAAGATCCGTCGGAGCTGGTCAGCGCCTTCTCCGGTCGTCACCGCTCCATCGGCGACTATCTGGCCCAAAACGTCCTCAACGCCTTGCCGCCCGACTTGCTCGACGTCCTGCTGGCCACCTCCATATGCGATCGCCTCTGCGGAGAGCTCACTTCCGCCCTCAGCGGTCAGCCGCGCGGGCAGACGATCCTCGAAGAACTCGAGCACCGCAACATGTTCCTGCGGCCACTCGACGACGACCGCGAGTGGTTTCGGTATCACCACCTGTTCGCCGATCACCTGCGCCGACGGCTGGAACGTGACCATCCAGAGCGGGTGGCCGACTTGCACCGCACCGCATCGACCTGGTTTGCCGACCACGGGCTGCTCGGCGAGGCGGTGACGCACGCAATCGCCGCGGGCGATGCCGAGGGGGCGGTGGATCTGGTGGAACGCCACGCAATGCCCCTGGTGGAACACAGCCGGATGGCGACGCTGCTCGGGCTGGTCAACAAGCTGCCCAAGACGTTGCTGGCCAGTCGGCCGAACCTGCAGATCGCCATCGCGTGGGCCCATTGCCTGCTGCACCAGGCCCCGGAGGTGCAGGTCGCCCTCGACCACGTTCGCGCCGCGGCGCCCTCGGCCACCGACGGTTTCGGCGCAGGCGTCCTCGGCGAGGCCGACGTGGTGCAGGCCTGCACGGACGTCTACGGCGATCGCATCGACCGCGCCTGCGCCCTCGTCGCGCCCTACATCGTCGACAATCCGCCTTACCGGCCATTCCTCGTGGCCGTCTCCGCCAACATCCGCACTTTCGTCGACATCCATACCTTCGCCTATGAAAGCGCACAGACGCGCCAACAATGGGCAGCCGCCTTTCACGAAACCGCCGGCGGCCCCTTCGCCGGTGTGTACGGGCGGTGCTTCGCGGGCCTTGCCGCATTCGCCCAACTCGACCTGCCCACCGCGGAGAACCGCTACACCGAAGCGCTCGTTTTGGCTCAGAACGAAGCCGGCCCGCATTCACATGCGGCCCGGCTGGCGGGCGCCCTGCTGGGCCGGCTCCACTACGAACGCGGTGAAATCGATACGGCCGAAGGGCTGTTGGAGCAATGTCACGAGCTCGGCGCCGAAAGCGGTGTCGTTGACTTCATGATCGCGACCTACAGCACCCTGTCCCGTATCAAGGTGCTTCGTGGCGACATCGATGAGGCGCTCGGCCTACTGGACGAAGGACATGTTGCGGCTCAGCAGCTTTCGTTGCCGAGGCTGTCCGCAGCGCTGGACAACGAGTGCGTGCGTCTACACCTCGCGCTGGGCGACACCAGCCGCGCGCAACAGATTCTCGCACGCCGCGGCAACGATGTGGCCAACGGCATGGACGGCATCGCGATGGCCACCCGGCACTACCAACTGAGCGCGCGGGCCCAAATCGCTTGCGCGGAAAACAACTACGACACAGCACACGATCTGGTGTCCAGGATGCATCACGAAAGCACCGCCGCCGGATGGCGTCTCGGCGCAGCCCTCAGCACCATCGAACTCGCCAGGGTTGTCTTCCTCGCCGGCGACCCCGAAGCCGCCGCCGAAATCCTCGTCCCCGCGCTGCTCGACGGCGCGCGCGCCGGGCTACTGCGCACCATCGTCGACGCCGGGCCGGAGATCCTCAAAACCATTGCCCATCTTCGCGACGCCAGCCGGACCCGCCGCTGGCCGCCCAAGCTGGCCCAGGTTCCGCCCGATTATCTCTCGCGGTTGCTGGCCACTGCCCACGCCGACGCCAAACACGCGGCCATCCCGGTCGTCACGCGCGACTCCGATCGTGCTCCCACGCCGGAAGAACCGCTCAGCCCCCGCGAAATCGAGGTACTGCGGCTCTTGGAGCGTGGAATGTCGAACAAGCAGATCGCGCGGAACCTGGGGGTCACGATCAACACCGTCAAGTGGTACCTCAAGGGCATCTACATCAAGCTGGGCGCTACCAGGC
>NZ_LZJJ01000030.1:0-3459 GCF_001667625.1 Mycobacterium sp. E1715 | reverse complement strand
GACATCAGAAACGCCGGCCAGTAGACGGTGTGGAACCGGATGATGTCCTTGCCGATCATGTGCAGGTCGGCGGGCCAGTAGCGGCGGAACATCGGCGAGTCGGTGTCGGGGTAGCCGACCCCGGTCAGGTAATTGGTCAGCGCGTCGACCCAGACGTACATGACGTGATCGGGATGGTCGGGCACTTTGACGCCCCAGTCGAACGAGGTGCGCGAGATCGACAGGTCGCGCAGGCCGCCGGAGACGAAGCTGACCACTTCGTTGCGGCGCACTTCGGGGGCGATGAAGTCCGGGTTGGCCTCGTAATGGGCCAGCAGCTTGTCGGTGTACGCCGAGAGCCGGAAGAAGTAGGTCTGCTCCTCGGTCCACGTCACCGGCGTTCCGGTTTCCACGGCGACCCTTGTCCCGTCGACCACCGCGGTCTCGGATTCGACGAAGAACCGCTCGTCGCGCACGGAGTACCAACCCGTGTAGCTGTCCAGGTAGATGTCTCCGGCGGCGTCCATCCGCCGCCAGATCTCCTTGGACGCTTCGTGATGGTCGGCGTCGGTGGTGCGAATGAACCGATCGAAGGAGATGTTGAGCTTCTCCTGCAGGCGTTGAAAAACATCGGAATTCCGCCGCGCCAGCTCGGCGGTCGGAAGGCCCTCCGCCGCCGCCGTCTCGAGCATCTTGAGGCCGTGCTCGTCGGTGCCGGTCAGGAAACGCACGTCGAACCCATCGAGCCGCTTGAATCGCGCGATGGCGTCGGTGGCGATGTACTCGTAGGCGTGCCCGACGTGCGGATTGCCGTTGGGGTACGTGATCGCGGTGGTGACGTAGAAGGGCCTCATCGAGAGTCCACCTTATTGTGTGCGCGTGAGCTCCAACCGACGAGAACGAGAAGCGCCGCCCGCACCCGAACCGCTGGCCCCCCTGGTCGACGCCCACACCCACCTCGACGCCTGTGGCGCGCGGGACGCCGGGGACGTGCGCGCCATCGTGGATCGCGCCGCGGCGGTCGGGGTGGGGGCCGTGGTCACCATCGCCGACGACCTGGCTTCGGCGGCTTGGGTGACCCGCGCCGCCGAATGGGATCCGCGGGTGTACGCCGCGGTGGCGCTGCACCCGACCCGCGCCGATGCGCTCGACGACGCCGCCCGCGGCGAAATAGAGCGGCTGGTGGCCCACCCCCGGGTGGTGGCCGTCGGCGAGACCGGCCTGGACCTGTATTGGCCCGGGCGCCTCGACGGGTGCGCGCAGCCGGACACCCAACGGGAAGCGTTCGCCTGGCACATCGACCTGGCCAAGCGGTGCGGCAAACCGTTGATGATCCACAACCGGGACGCCGACGCCGAGGTGCTCGACGTGCTGGCGGCCGAAGGCGCGCCCGACACGGTGATCTTTCACTGCTTCTCGTCGGACGCCGCGATGGCCCGCCGCTGCGTGGACGCCGGATGGTTGCTCAGCCTGTCGGGAACGGCGAGCTTCCGCAACGCCCGCGACCTGCGGGAAGCCGTTCCGCTGATACCGCTGGAACAACTGCTGGTGGAAACCGATGCGCCCTTCTTGACGCCGCATCCGTACCGCGGTGCACCGAACGAGCCGTATTGCCTTCCTTATACTGTCCGGGCGGTCGCCGAACTGGTGGGCCGTCCCGCCGAAGAGCTGGCGCAGGCCACGACGAGCAACGCTCGGCGGGTCTACGGGCTGGCTCCCGGTTGACTCGCTGCACGGGACGATTGCGTTAACGAATTCGCGCCGGAGTTGCTCAACTTTGGCCGGTTCGTTACCGTCTTGTGATCGAAAGGGTGGGGCCTACGGGCCCTTATTTGTCGCTTGGTGCTGATTAGGTCGTTGGAGTAATTGCTGTGGTCGGGATAGACGCGCGTTGACTGTATTAACAAAACTTCATCAGACACCGTCGCCGATGTTGCGGCTCATCGTCGGAGGACTGTTACTGGTTCTGGCGTTCGCAGGTGGATTCGCGGTCTCCGCGTGCAAGACGGTGACGCTGACCGTTGACGGCATTGCGATGCGGGTCACGACCATGAAGTCGCGGGTCATCGACATCGTGCAGGAGAACGGCTTCGCTGTCGACGAGCGGGACGACCTGTACCCCGCCGGGGACGTCAAGGTGCACGACGCCGCCAACATCGTGTTGCGCCGCAGCCGCCCGCTGCAGATCTCGCTGGACGGTCACGACACCAGGCAGGTGTGGACGACGGCATCGACCGTCGACGAGGCCCTGGCCCAACTCGCCATGACCGACACGGCCCCCGCCGCGGCCTCCCGCGGCAGCCGGGTCCCGCTCGCGGGAATGGCGCTGCCCGTCGTCAGCGCGAAGACGGTCCGCATCACCGATGGCGGCACCACCCGTACGGTGCACCTGCCCGCGCCCAACGTCGCGGGGCTGCTGAGCGCGGCCGGCGCCCCGCTCCTCGAAGGCGACCAGGCGATGCCGAGCGCGTCGTCCCCCATTGTCGACGGCATGGAAATCCAGGTGACCCGCAACCGGATCGAGCGGGTGACCGAGCGAATGCCGTTGCAGCCCAACGCCCGTCGGGTCGAGGACCCGGACATGAACATGAGCCGCCAGGTGGTCGAAGACCCGGGCAGCCCCGGCATCCAGGACGTCACCTTCGCGGTCGCCACCGTCAACGGCGTTGAGACCGGCCGGTTGCCGATCGCCAACACCGTGATCACCCCGGCCCGCGAGGCGGTGGTGCGGGTGGGCACCAAGCCCGGCACCGACGTGCCACCGGTCACCAACGGCTCCATCTGGGACGCGATCGCAGGCTGCGAGGCGGGCGGAAACTGGGCGATCAACACCGGCAACGGCTACTACGGCGGTGTGCAGTTCGATCAGGGCACCTGGGAGCGCAACGGCGGGCTGCGGTTCGCCGCGCGCGCGGACCTGGCGACCCGGGAAGAGCAGATCGCAGTCGCCGAGGTGACGCGCGAGCGTCAGGGTTGGGGCGCGTGGCCCGTGTGCAGCGGAAGAGCAGGGGCAAGCTGACCATCCGGCTGCTCGGTCGCACCGAGATCAGGCGGCTTGCCAAAGAACTTGACCTTCGGCCCCGGAAATCCCTCGGTCAGAACTTCGTCCACGATGCCAACACGGTCCGCCGGATCGTCTCGACCTCCGGGGTCGGCCGGTCCGACCACGTCCTCGAGGTCGGACCCGGCCTGGGATCGCTGACGTTGGCGTTGCTGGACCGCGGCGCCACGGTAACCGCCGTCGAAATCGACCCGGTCCTGGCCGATCGGCTGCCGCAGACCGTCGCCGAACACTCGCACAGCGAATTGCAGCGGCTCACCGTGCTCAACCGCGACGTTGTAGGGCAGGTTGGCGACGACCGCGTTGGGTTGCGCGGCCAACTCGTCCCGGCGAAGGGTCAAGACGTCGCGGTTGAGCACGGTGAGCCGCTGCAATTCGCTGTGCGAGTGTTCGGCGACGGTCTGCGGCAGCCGATCGGC
>NZ_LZJJ01000029.1:0-7804 GCF_001667625.1 Mycobacterium sp. E1715 | reverse complement strand
CCAGGCCCTTCACCGGCTGCGCGGGCGGCTCTTGCTCGCCGTCCGTTTGCTTTGCCGGCTCCGCTTTGGGCGCGGGCTCGGCCTCGGCCTTCGGGGCGGGCTCGGCGTCCGCCTTCGGTGCCTCGGCTTTGGGGGCCTCGGCGGCCGGTGCGGCCTTCTTCGCGCCGGGGCGCTTGGCGCCCGCCGCGATGCCCAGGCCCTTGACCGGCGCCGCGGGTGCCTTGTCCTCGGTCTTCGGGGCGGCCTCGGCCGGCTGAGCCTCCGCCTGCGGTGCCTCGGCGGCCGGTGCGGCCTTCTTCGCGCCGGGGCGCTTGGCGCCCGCCGCGATGCCCAGCCCCTTGGCCGGCGCGGGGGACTCCGCGGGCGCTCCCGCCTTGGCCTCGGCCTGCGCGGGCGCGGCCTTCTTGGCGCCCGGCTTCTTGGCGCCGCCGGCGATGCCCAGCCCCTTGGCGGGCGCGGCGGGCGCGGACGCCTCGGCCTTGCCGTCCCCGGCGGGTTCGGCCGCCTTCTTGCCCGGTTTCTTGGCGCCGCCGGCGATGCCGAGCCCCTTGGCGGGCGCGGCGGGCGCCGCAGCAGCGGCCTCGGACTTCGGGGCCGCCTCGGCGGGCGCCTCCTCCTTGGCCGGTGCCTCGACCGTCGCGGTGGCCTTGGGCGCCTGGGCGGCCCGCTTCTCGGCTTCCTTTGCGGCGGTGCCCTTCTCGGGCAGCGTCTCCTTGTCGTATTCGAGGGAGCCGAGCAGCACCTGCGCGACGTCGAGCACCTCGACCCCGGTCCGGCCGGCCTCCTCGGAGCGGTCGTTGACTCCGTCGGTGACCATCACCCGGCAGAACGGGCAGCCGGTCGCGATCGTGGACGCGCCGGTGGCCAGGGCCTCGTCGACGCGTTCGTGGTTGATGCGCTTGCCGATGTGCTCTTCCATCCACATCCGCGCGCCGCCGGCGCCGCAGCAGAAGCTGCGCTCGGCGTGGCGCGGCATCTCGGTGAGCGTCGCCCCCGCGGCCCCGATCAGCTCGCGCGGCGCCTCGTACACCTTGTTGTGCCGGCCCAGATAGCACGGGTCGTGGTAGGTGATGTCCTGAGAAACCGGGGTGACGGGGACCAGCTTGTTGTCGCGGATCAGCCGGTTGAGCAGCTGGGTGTGGTGCAGCACCGAGTAGTTCGCCCCCAGCTGCCGGTATTCGCGGCCCAGGGTGTTGAAGCAGTGCGGGCAGGTGACGACGATCTTGCGGTCGACGGTCTCCACGCCCTCGAACACCCCGTCCAGCGTCTCGACGGCCTGCTGGGCCAACTGCTGGAAGAGGAACTCGTTGCCCGAGCGGCGCGCGGAGTCGCCGTTGCAGGTCTCGCCGGTGCCCAGCACCAGGTACTTCACGCCGGCGATCGCGAGCAGTTCGGCGACGGCCTTGGTGGTCTTCTTGGCCTTGTCGTCGTAGGCGCCGGCGCAACCCACCCAGAACAGGTACTCGTAGCCGTCGAAGCTGTCGACGTCTTCGCCGTAGACCGGGACGTCGAAGTCCACTTCGTCGATCCAGTTCGTGCGGTCGGCGGCATTCTGGCCCCACGGGTTGGCCTTGGTCTCCAGGTTCTTGAACAGCACCGACAGCTCGGACGGGAACTCCGACTCCATCATCACCTGGTACCGGCGCATATCGACGATGTGGTCGACGTGCTCGATGTCCACCGGGCACTGCTCGACGCACGCGCCGCAGGTCACGCAGGACCACAGCACGTCGGGGTCGATGACGCCGCGCTGTTCCTCGGTGCCCACCAGCGGCCGGGTGGCCTGCTCGGGCCCGGAGCCCATCACGCGGCCGAAGCCCGACTCGGGAACGTGGTGCGCCTCGGCGTGCTTCTCGCCGGACAGCTCCTCGCCGATCCCGCCCTCGGGCGTGTTCTCGAGGGGGCTCTCCTTGTCGCCGAGGATGTAGGGCGCCTTGGCCATCCAGTGGTCGCGCAGATCCATGATGACGAGCTTGGGCGACAGCGGCTTGCCGGTGTTCCACGCCGGACACTGCGACTGGCAGCGGCCGCACTCGGTACACGTGGCGAAGTCCAGCATGGCCTTCCAGCTGAAGTCCTCGATCTTGCCGCGGCCGAATTCGGCGTCGTCGGGCGGGTTTTCGAAGTCGATCGGCTTGCCGTCGTGTTCCAGCGGCAGCAGCGGCCCCAGCCCGTTGGGCAGCCGCTTGAAGATGACGTTGATCGGCGCCGTGAAGATGTGCATGTGCTTGGAGTGCAGCACGATGATCAGGAACGCCAGCATGACCGCGATGTGCAGCAGCAGGGCCGTCGTCTCGATGATCTCGTTGGCGGGCTGCCCGAGCGGACGCAGAATGGCGCCGAACAGCTGGGACAGGAAGGCGCCCTTGCCGTAGGGCAGCGTGCCGTTGTTGACGGCCGACCCGCGAACCAGCACGTAGGTCCAGATGACGTTGAAGATCATGAACAGCACCAGCCAGGCGCCGCCGGTGTGGGAGCCGTAGAACCGGGACGAGCGGCCGTATTCCTTCGGCTCGGTCCGCCACCGGATGATCGCGAAGGTGGTGATGCCCAGGAAGACGCCGGTGGCGAAGAAGTCCTGCAGGAAGCCCAGCGCGTCCCAGCGCCCGATGATCGGGATGTGGAAGTTCTCCTGGAACAGGAAGCCGTACGCCTCGATATAGACCGTGAGCAGGATGAAGAAGCCCCACATGGTGAAGAAGTGGGCCAGGCCGGGGATCGACCACTTGAGCAGCCGGCGCTGCCCGAAGACCTCGGAGACCTCCGCCCAGATTCGCTTGCCGGGTTCGTCGGTGTGCCCTGGTGCCGGCTTCCCGGACGTGATCAGCTTGAACAGCCACAGGACCCGCTTGGCAGCGAGTGCGGCCACGACCAGCGTCATGCCCATGCCCACTATCAGTCTGATGAGCATCTGCGTCGTCACTGAACGTCTCCCCAATGCATCGTTGATTCAGCCTGCGAATTGTTTGCCTGCTCAGCCCTGCTCATAGTTACATCTCCGCAGCTTCCGCCGCGAGAAAGGCTGCCCTAACTTGGAGGCTGACCGCCGCCCGTGGCCTGCTTCGTCAGTGTGCCTGGGCGGGTGTGACCTTCGTCGCCGTGACCTGTGGCACTCGCGTCAGGGCCGGGGCTGGGGCACGAAGGGCGGCAGCAGCGGCCGCAAGCGGGTCGTCGTCGGGGGCGCGGCCGTGGTGGTCGCCTGCGATGTCGTGGGCGCCTGCGACGTCGTGGTCGGCGCGGCGGTGGTGGTCGTCGTCGGAGCTTCCGTCGTGGTGGTCGTGGTCGGCGGCGGGGTCGTCGTGGTGGTGGTCGGCGGCGGCTCGGACGACGACGACGGCGGGGGCGGGGGCGGGGGCAGGACCGTCTCGGTGGTGCTGCCGTTCGGCTCGGTGATGGTCACGGTTTGCGACGTTGGGGGGGGCGCCGGCTGGCTCGGGGCGGTGGGTTTCGCCGGGCTCGACTTGGTGAGCCCCAGGTTGATCGCCAACAGGACGGCCACCAGCACCGCCGCCGCGGCGCCGGCGACGGTCAAGACCAGCGCCGTGCGCTTGTACCAGGGCAGCCCGCCGCCCTTGGCCGGGTAGCGGCTGTCGGCGTCATCGTCGAAAGTCCTTGCCGCACCGGCATACTCGCCGGTGGCGTCGCGCCCGGTGTAGGGCACCGGCTCGTCGGCGCCGTCGGCGTCCTGGGACCAGGCCAGGGCACCGTCCACGTCGGTCGCCTGGGCGGCCCACGCGGCCTGGGTCATGTCGATTCCGCCGGTGCCCACCATCTCGGTCGGGGTTTCCACAACGGCGCCCGCGGCGGTCGGGACGCCCGCAGACGCCTGCTGGTCGCCGAGCGCCGCCGCGCCGAGGGCCGCGCTCAACGCGGGCCGCGGCGCGGTGTGGACCGGCACCGAAAATCGCCCCGACAACCGCGCGGTGAGCAGCGGAATGCCGGCGCCCCCGCCGACCGTCGCGATCGTGGCCAATTTCGGAATCCCGTTGCGGCGCAACGCTTCCTCGAGGGCATTCAGGAATCGGTCTAGCGGTTCGGAGATCAGTTGCTCGAGGTCGGCGCGGGTCAGCTGCCCGCCCGCGACCGAGGCGGTGGCGGCGGTGGACAGTTGCTCCTTGGCGCGCCGGCACTCGCCGAGCAGACGGCTCTGCGACCCGATCCGCACGGTGCTGCCCAGATCGGCCATGGTGTCATCGGAGGCCCGCAGGCGGCCGAGCACCAGTTGATCGATGCCGTCGCCGGAGAAATCGGCGTAGCGCACCGACGGGCCGATACGGGCGAAGTTGGATCCGGCGTCCATCAGGGTGATGCTGGTGCCGCTGGCGCCGAAATCGCACAGCGCGACGACGCCGGCCGTCGGGAATCCCGGCCGGCCGCGCAGCGCGGCGAGCGCGGCGGTGGCGTCGGACACCAGCACGGGGGCCACCCCGCCGCGAGCGAGGTCCGGCTGGGCGAAGAACTCCTCGCGCAGCGCGGTGAACTGGGCGTCGGACCAGTACGCCGGCACGGCGATAGTGATCGGGGTGCCGTAGCCGACGGTGCGGGCCATGGCCTCGATCGCCTCGACCGTCAGCACCTCGCCGAGGTACTTAGTCCCGTCGGCAGCCACCACGGGCGTCCGGTCGCCGACGCGCTCGACGAATCCGCGCAGCACCATCCCGTTTTCGGTCAGGTTCGGGTTTTCCTCGGGCAGGCCAACTTCGGTGGGGCGGTGCTCGAAGAGGGTCAACACGGCGCTGCGGACCACCGGGGCCCTTCCCGCGCGGGCCGCCACCAAGTTGGCCGCCCCGATCGACAGCCCGAGCGACTCGCTCATTCCCCGCACCCCACTTCCGATCGCCCGGTGGTCCTCACCCTAGCGGCCGAGGGGGTCAGCGCAGCCCCGGCGGGACCGTGATCACCGTGGGCACGCCCGGAACCGTGATCACCGACGGCACCTGGGGCAGATGATGCCGATGCGTCGGCTCCTGCTGGCTGGGCTGGCGCGTGGGCTGCCCCGTCGGCTGCTGTGCCGGCGGCTCGACCGCGCTGCTGGTGCTCGGGGTGGTCGTCGTGGTGGTCGTCGGCGCGGTCGTGGTGGTGGTTGTCGTCGCGCTGGTGCTGCTGGTGCTCGGGGTCGGGCTGGTGGTGCCCTGCCCGCCGCTCAGCAATTCGGTGATGCCGTAGACGATCAGCCCGATCAGAATGACGACGAACACCAGCCAGGCGATGAGCAGCGGCGGCTTGCGGTACCAGGGGGTGGGTTCGCTTTCCAGGTCGCCGAACGCTTCGGGCTGGTCAAACCCTTCGGGCGGGTTCGCCGGGGGTTCGCCGGTGGTGGGCTGCTCGGCGACGCCGTAGTCGGCGTGCCGGGTCGCCTGTTCGTGGAAGTCGTCTTGTGGGCCTTTGCGTGCCACGGCACCGATGGTACTGATGCCGGCTGCCAACCCCCTGAGCCCCGGGGCTGTTGCGCTCAGTTCCGGCCGAGCGCGTCGCGCACGCGTCCCCGCGCCCGGTCGAGCCGGGCGGCGGCCTCGGTCGCGTCGACGCCTGCGAGCAGCGCGACGATCGCGGTCTTGGCGTGACCCCCGGCGGCGGTGAGCGCGGCGGTCGCGGTTTTCTCGTCGACGCCGGCCGCGTCGCGGACGATCCGCACCGCGCGGCGGCGCAGCTTCGCGTTGGTCGCGCGGACGTCGACCATGCGTGGCCCGTAGGCCTTGCCGAGCGCGATCATCACGCTCGTCGAGAGCGCGTTGAGCGCGACCTTCTGGGCGGTTCCCGCGGTCAGCCGCGTCGAGCCGGCCAGCACCTCGGGCCCGGTCAACAGTTCGATCACCACGTCGGCTGACGCCTCGCTCTGCGGGTTGTTGACGATCGCGACCGTCAGCGCGCCCGCCGCGCGCGCATGCTCGAGTGCCCCGAGCACGTAGGGGGTGCGGCCCGACGCGGTGATCCCGACGAGCGCGTCGGCGGCGCTCAGGTCGGCGAGACCGGCGGGGTCGAACGCGTCCTCCGCACCCTCGATCGCCTCGGTCAGCGCCGCCGGGCCGCCGGCGATCACACCGCGCACCAGGTCGGTGCCGAACGTGGGCGCACACTCGGCCGCGTCGAGCACGCCGAGCCGCCCGGGCGTGCCGGCACCGGCGTAGATCAGGCGGCCGCCACGCTCGAGCCGCGCGGCGATCGCCCCGGCCGCCGCCGCGATCCGCGGGACCGCCGCCGCCACCGCGGCATGCGCCTCGCCTTCGGCGTCGACGAGCAGCGCGACGACTTCTCCGATGGGCCGGGCGTCCAGGTCGTGCAGGCCCGGACGGACCGCTTCGGTGGCCAGCGCGTCGAGCCCTTGCGCCGCAAAGGATTTCGATGCCGCCCGCACGCGGATCAGGTGCGGCTCGTGGATCGCCCCCAGCCGCAGCGCGCCGTCGAGCGCGTCGCCGGCGGCGGGGACGAGGTCGAGCCGTGCACGCAGCGGTTCGAACCCGGCCAGGCCGCCGACCATCGCGACCGGGCCATCGCCGACCGCGCGGGCGGTCGCGGCGAGCGCCCCGGCCGCCGCTTCGACGATCGCCAACGCGGCGGCGTCGTCCCGCGCAGCGAGGACGTCGGGTGCGAAGGACGCGAGCGCGGCGGCGCCGGTGAGCCGCGCGGGCCAGGTCTCGGGGGCGCCGAAGCGGGCGCGGGCGGCGTCGAGCAGCGTGGTGGACGGGCCGCGGCCGTCGTGGGCGCGCAGCGCCGCGCGCAGCCCGGCGGCGCCGATCCACGCGCCGCCGCCCTCGTCGCCCAGCCACGGGCCCCAGCCGTCGGCGCGCCGCCACCGACCATCCGCATCGATCGCGAGCGCCACGACGCCGGTGCCCGCGATCAGCACGACGCCCGGCTGTCCGTTCAGGGCGCCGGCGTGCGCGGTCACGGCGTCGCTGGTCACCGCGACGCGCTCCGCGCGCAGCGACGTCAGCAGCGCATCGCCCAGCGCGCGCGCCGCGTCCGGGGCCGCCTCCGCCCCGGCCGCGCCCACGATCACCTCGTCGACCGCTTCGAGCTCGCGGGCGAGATCGCCGGCCACGGTCAGGATCGCCGCCTCCGCGGCCCGCACGCCGCCGGGCGCCGCGAGCCCGGGCGCGCCCGGTCCCTCAGCCCGACGGCCGCATGCCGAAGCCCGGCACGACGTCTTACCCAGGTCGACGGCGAGGATCACCACACCCATCCTTGTCGAGCGGAGACTGGTCTGGTGGGGCGGGCGTTGCTGACCGTGGGGCACGGGACCGCCGACCGTGAGCGGCTGGCGGATTTGCTTGCCGGCGCCGGGGTTGCGCTGGTGGTGGATGTGCGGCGGTATCCGGCCAGCCGGACGAATCCGGACGTGCGGCGGGAGGCCCTGGAATGCTGGCTGCCCGACCGCGGCATCGAGTACCGATGGGAGCCACGCCTGGGCGGGCGGCGCCACGTCGCGGCGGGAGAACCGGAGCCGGACGCCTGGTGGACCGTTGCCGCCTTCCGGGCGTACGCCGCGTACACCCGGACGCCGGAGTTCGGCGCGGCGCTCGACGAGGTCCTGGCCGACGCCGCCCGGCGCACCACGGCGGTGATGTGCAGCGAGAGCGTCTGGTGGCGCTGCCACCGGCGGCTGATCGCCGACGTGGTGGAGCTCGCCCGCGCCGTCCCGGTGCGACACCTGATGCCGGACGGCCGGCTGCGCCCGCACCGCCCCGCCGACGGGGCTCGCCGCCGCCCCGACGGCCACCTGGTGTGGGACGGCGCAGCCGAGCGATCCGGACCTGCCTTTAGAACGTGTTGACCTTGTCGAGGCTGACGAACATGCCGTGGC
>NZ_LZJJ01000028.1:0-3863 GCF_001667625.1 Mycobacterium sp. E1715 | reverse complement strand
GGCCGAACGGACGCTGGCAGGGGAACGCCAGGCCGACGAGCCAATCCAGGAACACCGGGTCCTTCGAGCCGACGACGTCCTGCAGCGTGCGCAGCTGCGGGATGCGCGGCGGGGTGAGCGCGATCCAGTGCTGCGGCGCCAGGTCTTCGTCGTCGGCGACCAATCGGATCTGGGTGGCGTTGGCGGGGATGGCCGACAGCGGCAACCGCAGGTTCCGCCAGGCTGGGGAGGCGCCCACGTCGGATAACTGCAACGACCCGCCGGGGTGTCCGCCGGCCGCTTGGTCGTCGGTCGCCCACTGGACCTGCACCTCGCGGGGATCGAAGCGGCCGGCCGCGCTCACCACCAGCAGCGGCCGGGCGCTGTCGCGGGTGGGCAGCCGGTACCAGCCCGACCGCAGGTGGGCGGGCAGTTGGATGCCCGACCGCCAGCTGCCGAGCACCGGTGTGCGCGCGGGGTCCAGGCTGTAGGGCAGCTGGGCGACCGAACCGTTGATCCCCGGTGCCGGGGTGGTGCCGCCCTCGGTGCCGGCTTCGGCGCCGGTGACCAGCCTGTCGTCGTTGATGAAGCTGCGGTCGCCCGGGCGTTCCATCACGGGGTCGGCACGGACGTCGGCTGGAATACCGTTGGGGGTGAAGGCTTCCGACAGGCCCGCGCCCAGCGCGTCGGCCACCGTGGCGCTCACCGGCGCCAGCGCGCCGGCGTTGGGGTCCTGTTCCACCAGCACGTCCTCGGCCAGTCCGCAGGACTTGCCGGTGAGGGCCTCGAGGTTGGAGCGGCCCACCGTCCAGGCGGGGTACTGGTCGACCATCGCCAGTGTCAGCGACGCCACCTCGAACACCACCAGCAGCCAGGTCGCAATTGCCAACGGGGACTGGACGATTCCCGCGACTCGTGCGCCCAGGCGGGTCGTCGGCGCGCCGTTGTCTGGATCGACGAAATGGAACCACGCGGCCAGTAGCAGCACCACGACCGTCAGCCCGAGCAGCGCGGTGGCAAAGGCGTAATGCCACGCCGGGAACGAATTCGACCATGGCACACCGAAATTGGAGACATACCACCAGCCGTTGACGCTGGCGAACGACAGGGCCATCAGGAACAGCACCGCGGCCGCGAACATGGTGCGGTTGCGCCGCGACCGCATCGCCACGGAAGTCACGGCGACGGCGGCCAGCGCGCCCAGCGGGCCGGCCAGCCCGGCGAACACCCCGTAATGGTGGGTCCACTTGGTGGGCGTGAACATCATCGCGATAAAGGAGATGATCGTGATTCCGACGATGCGGCGGCTCGGCCCGGCGGCCGTGCCCGGAATCCGGCCCTTGCGCAACGACATTGCGACCGTGATCGCGAGCGCCAGGACCAGCGCCAGCACCGCGAAGCGGCGGGCGACCGAGCCGTCCGGGCTGGCCATGAACAGGCGCTCGTAGCGGATGTGTTCGTCGAACCAGCTCAGGCTGGGGCCGACGGCCCGCTTGAGCATGCTGGCCTGGATCTCGCCGGCCAGGGTTTGGTCTCGGAAGATCAGGATGGCGGTGACGGTGACCGCCGCGAACAGGGGTGCCACCAGCGGCAGCGCGCCGAATCGTTTCGACCTGCGGTGCAGGATCGTCCGCAACGGCCCGATGGCGACCAGCAGGGCGCCGATCGAGGCGATGCCGGTCGGTCCGGAGAACAGCGTCAGCGCACCGATGATGCAGGCGACCGCCACCGGCAGCAGCCGGCTGGTGGCTACCGCGCGCTCCACCGAGCACCAGGTCAGCAGGATGCCCAGCGCGATGATCGGCTCGGGGCGCAGGCCGTTGTTCAGCGGGAGCCACACGGCCAGGAACATGCCCGCCGCGGTCCACGCCGCGCCGCGGTTCTGTTTGACGGCGTGGCCCAGGCGCGGCATCACTTCACGGCTGATCACCCACCAGCACGTCAGCGCCATGGCCAAGGTTGGCAACCGCATCCAGATGCTGGCGGTGCTGACATGGGCCCACACCGCCAGCAGGTCGTAGTACCAGCCGAAGGGCGCCTCCGGCGTGCCGAACCAGCGGTAATAGTTGGCCATGTAGCCGGCGTGCTCGGACACCCGGGCCATGGTCAGGATGTAGCCGTCGTCGGAGGTATTGGCGCCGACGAACTGCCACCACACCAGCACGGCGATGACCAGAGCGTCCAGCCCGCCGATCGACCACCAGCGCGACGGCAGGAAGCGGCGGTGGCGGCTGCCGTCGGCGGTGTCGAGCAGGTGCAGGGCGACCAGGGCGGCGGCCGTCAGCACGAGCCCGAGGATCATCGCCGCCATCTTCAGCTCGGTGGGGCTGCTGCTGTAGCGGGTGTCGATGGTCGCCGAGAAGCTCAGGCCGGGCGGTGTCGGCCCGCTCAGGTCGGTGAAGACGCCGACGATCTGGGGCCGGAAGTCGTAACCGCTCTTCTCGCCGCGCAGCGGTGCGCCGGGGTGCTCGGTGTTGGGCCCCTGGGTCAGGCCGACGAACTCGGCGGTGACCTTCTCCGCGTGGGCGGTGAAGGTCAGCCGCTGGCAGGCCGGGCTGAGCACCTGGCTCAGCGGGGCGGTCACCACCGCGACGTTGCGCACGACGACCACGAGGTAGTCGTTGGCGCGCTGGATGAGCAGCCCGCGGTCGACGGCCTTGGGGGCCTGCTTGGGCACCGTGGACAACAGCACGGTCTTGGCGGCGTTCTGGGGACCGGCCAGCCCGGCGGCGGCCTGACACGGCACGGTGATGTTCAAATCGGTCGCGACGTAACCGATCAGGGGAGCGTCGACGCTTTCGAACGTGCCGTTCTGCGGCCAGTTCAGCTGGGCGGTGGTCTGGTTGACCGGCAGCAGCGGGGTCGCGATGGCCAGCAAAGCCCCGAGCAGCCCGGCGACGATAGCTACCCACCGAGTGATCCGGTGGTTCGCTCCCGTCTCGGTCACGGTGCTAGATGCTAGTTCTTCGATGCTCGGCGGCCCCTTTTGAGGCGAGGTGTCGGTGCTCATCAGCGGCCCGGCACCGGCTTGCGGATGGCCAGCACGAACGGGCCGGCGCTTTGAACGACGAACTGCGGGCTCTCGAAAAGGGCGGCCCGCAGATCGACGGTGTAGCGCCGGACGTTGGGCTGGTTGGGGTAGACGTCCTCGGCGAGCCGCAGGGTGTAGTTGCCGTTCGCACCGCGGCGCATCAGGAACACCGTGGGCGGCGGCCAGGGACAGGTGTCCAGCGCGTGCAGCAGCTCGTCGGCGGACTTGAGTTTGGACCATTTGTTGATCTGGGCGGCCCGCAGGTCGAACTGCGCGAGTGGGTTGGCGTAGTGCGACGTCAGTCCCTGGAATCCCCAATAGGGATAGAACGACAGGAAGCTGTAGTCGGCGGTCATCACGACGGTCTGGTCGCGGGGGCGCCCGGTCACGGTCACGATGGCGCGGTCGATGTCGGGGTAGAACTTCTCCGAGCTGGGCGGTCGCCGGTCGCCGCGCTGGCCGTTGCCGTCCGTGTCGGTGTAGGCGACGGTGAGATCCGGGCGCAGCACGTCGGGGATGTCCTGGCTGAACGCGATCGCGGCGGCCAGGCCGACGGCGCCGGCGAGGGGCAGCACGGCGCGGCCCCGCGCGGACAGCGTGCGCACCGCCTCGACGAAGCCGAACGCCCCGGCGGCGACCAGCAGCACGGTCAGGGTGGGCTGCAGCCGGAACGACAGCAGCGTGGTGCGCGCCCGGTCGTCGGTGCGGGCCAGCGCCCTGGGGATCGGCGTGCTGGCCATCTACCTGTGGTCGCTGCTGTCGATGCTGACCACGCTGGCGCGCACCACGCTGCTGTCGTTCCGGCTGCAGCCCACCCTGACCGTGCTGCTGGTCGCCGCCGGGGCGTTCGGCT
>NZ_LZJJ01000027.1:0-1175 GCF_001667625.1 Mycobacterium sp. E1715 | reverse complement strand
GCAGCACGTCCTCACCGGGATACAGCTCGACCGGCACGACGGGATCCGCGTGCCGGTGCGTCGCCGCGGCCGCGGCGAGCTCGGGCAGCTTCTCGTCGAGGAAACCCGTGCTCACCCAACCGGATTCGATTTGCGGTTGGGACAGCAGCTCGCGCAGGAAGTCGATGTTGGTACGGACGCCCTCGATGCCGAACTCCGCCAGGGCGGTGCGGGCCTTGCGCAGCGCCGCCTGCGGCGACGACCCGTGTACGTGAGCGACGACCTTCGCCAGCAGTGAGTCGTAGTGCGGGCTGACGACCAGTCCGGCCCGGCCGTAGGTGTCGACGCGGATTCCGGGGCCGCTCGGCGGCGAGAACACGGTGAGGGTGCCGGCCGCGGGCACAACCGACAAGTCCGGGGCGAAGGTCTCCATGTTCACCCTCGCCTGAATGGCGATGCCACGGTGCGCGGCGGGCTCGCCCATGACTTCGTTGCCGTCGGAGGCGATGCCGGCAGGGAGCCCGAGCTGGTAGAAGGAGGCGCCCCCGGCGATCGCCAGCTGGACGGCCACCAGGTCGAACCCGGTCGTTTCCTCGGTGACGGTGTGCTCGACCTGAATCCTCGGGTTGACCTCGAGGAACACGAACTCCTCACCGGCCACCAGGAATTCGACCGTGGCCAGCCCGCGCAGCCCGACCCGCGCGCACAACCGGACCGCCGCCCGGTGCAGGTCATGCCGCAGCGCCTCGGAAAGCCCTTGGGCGGGTGCGATTTCGACGAGTTTCTGATAACGCCGCTGGATGCTGCAGTCACGGTCGCCGAGCGCGAGCGCGCGCGTCTGGTGTCCCGCGGGCGCAGCGACCACCTGCACCTCGATGTGCCGCGCGCCGTCGAGGCGCGCCTCGGCGAACAGCGCCGGATCTCCGAAGCCCAGTTGCGCCTCCGCGGCGCATTGTTGGTACGCGGCGGCGATCTCCTCGGCGCTGCGCACCGTGCGCATCCCCCGGCCACCCCCTCCGGCGAGCGCCTTGATCATGACGGCGCCGCCCTGCGCGGCGAAGAACGCCTCGATGTCCGCGATGCTGCTCGGTCCGTCCGTGGCGGGCAACACCGGCACCCCGGCCGCGACGGCGGCGCCGCGGGCGGCGGACTTGTTGCCCACGAGTTCGAGCACGTCGGCGTCCGGTCCGACGAAG